>CALLLS010000001.1 GCA_938008215.1 uncultured Verrucomicrobiales bacterium
CAGTGTGATTTGATGATTCACATTTAACCCTGCGCGCTCTTCAAAAACGCGAACCGCCTTCACAACTAGGTTGGTTTCATCTTTGGGCACGTCGCCCGCTTCACAGCGAAAAGAAAATTTATTACTCTGCTGAAAATGAAGAGTATCCGATAAGCCTGAAAGAGGAACCATCAGGGTTTCTAGCTCATGAAACCCATCTTCCCTTTTTCCTAATACTTTAAGAGAGAGGTTTATCTTAGCAGGCGCTTTTAGCGTAAGATCAGACATTTCTACCTTCTTATCACGACTATTCTCAATGAACGAGATTTTTCACTCTAAAGTAGAAAACACTACATGAAAGATTCATCCTCGAAAAGTAGTATACCAAATTACACTTCGATTACTTTCTATGCTCAAATACGTTCTAATTCCGCTTCTCCTACTTACAGTCGCTGTTGCCGCGAACAAGAAGCCCAACTTCATTATTATTTTCACCGATGATCAAGGATACCAAGATCTAGGATGTTTGGGGTCGCCCGACATAAAAACGCCAAGCATTAATAAAACGCCAAGCATTAATAAAATGGCAGCAGAAGGAATGAAGCTAACAAGTTTCTCTGCGCAGCCCGTTTGTGAACCATCATGTGCATTCCTGTTAACAGGGTGCTACCCTCTGAAGAATAAACGCGCTAATGATGGAGTGGTTCCTGCCTTCAGAGAAAAAACAATAGATTGGATTGAAGGCAAAAAACCGCCACGCTCGATGAAAAGGTGCTCCTTGTGCTCAGCTTTACGACCTAGAATCAAATCTAATGCAAAAAGAAAATGCCTATAAGAAGCATCCCGAGGTCATAGTAGAGATGAAACCTATCATGAGAATGGTATCACATTAAAGTCCTATTTTGAAGGGGCTCAAAGTAGGACAGTCCTGTCCTTTACGGTTTGCTTTTTTTCTTTTCATTTTTGATCAACACCTTCATCATTACAATAATGAGACTATTTTTTTATCTTTTATTTGCTCTAATTGGATTTAGTCAATCAGCACCACAACCTGAAGCGTCATGGAGTAGCTTATTTAAAGTTCCGCCTAAAGCGGAAGTAACTCAGCCCGTAGCAATACAAAATGGACCTGGTGGGAGTTCAGGGTTTGCAGGACCTGAGGGAAATACCGGTGCATACTCTAGCCCAGTTCAAGACGGAGATTACGCAACGTATATCAGGAAGAACAGTGTGCCTATAAGTGAATCAGGTTTAGACGTCAACACTTCAGAATCACTTGATCCTATAGTCATTAATTTCAAACCTTCTTTCACGCCTGAGTCTGTATTTGGCAAAAAAGATTTTGAGACATTTCTTGATTATGGAGGGTTATCACCTGGCCCAGAAGGAATGGGTATTGATGCAGCCGGAGTTATCTATTATATGATTGACGGGCAGTGGATGAATGCTGGTCTTACAGCTGCAGCGTTTGTTCCATTTTTAGGTCAAGCACCAGGCGCATATAAAATTGCTCTAAAGCTTGAGCAAGCTGCCGAAGCGGCGAAAGCAGCAGGAGGGAAAGCTGTAGAGGCTGCCGGTGAACTTGCGAGTAATGTTGCAGGGAAAACGGTGACTGACTTTGCAGTAGTAGCTGCAAACGCTACTGGAGCAGTTGTCAATACTGCAAGTAACGCTGCAAATACAGTTTTTAACGCAGCGGGTGAAGTTGCGAGTAGAACTGCAAATGCAACAGGAGGAGCCATTCAAAGAGCAGAAAATGCTGTGGGGAGAGCTGTAAATGAAGCCATTGTGAGATCTGCAAATAGTAATGGTCAGCCAATATCAGTATTTAATCAATTCTCCCCATTGACAGAATATGACCCTAGTTTATATGGAATTGTTTCAGTACCATTTACTGTTGGTCAAAATTACCCTAAAGGCGCCAGACTCGAATTGGCAGATCGTATTCCTATTACGGTTGGGGAAACTCGCATAATAGATAATGACTATGGTAGATCATTTATGCATCAGTATAAGCTAGATAATGGTGGGGAAATATGGACGTCGTCGGGCATAATAACAACAACTGACATCTTAACTCATAACAATAGTTTATTTCCTACTCAGTCGCAAGCATTTGGTAGAGTGATTAACAACATAACTGGTGCGCACGGAGGCCCTGACGGGATCATTTATCCCGATATAGATGTTCTTAGAGCAAGTATTGACTACTTAGGGGAAACACAAAAACCTTCTAATATTTTTGGAAACATAAAAGGCTATACCGTTTCAAATTATGATTTTGCCAATCTTGCACAGGATCCAGAGAAGTTTTATGACGTTCTTACTGATAAAAACATTACAGTAACAGGTTTATGTTTTGGCGAACCCTGCGTCACAGAGGTACTAGAAAGGTTAGATGATTCTAGTAAAGCTGTTAAAGCTAGAATAGCTAGAATAGCTAGAATAGCTAGGGCGGCTGCAAGTGCTGAAAAATAAACGATACGTCAAAGCAGTAATTACACTAGAAAGCTCGACTGCCTTAAGAAATGCTCTAAATCGCTTTGAAAATGAGGTCCCAACAAAATTGACATAGAAGCCATCGCTAATGATGCTTGATATACGTTTAAAAGAGCAGGGAGTAACCTCTTCTGCTTAATAAATATAACAGTATATCATTTCTCTTCAGTAGTAGCTAAATCATCAGTCGGGTTGTCTGATTCTTCACCGTCTTCGATAAAGTCTACATCGTCCTCAAAGTCATCCTCATCATCTACGAGGTCTCCTTTTACGATTTTAAATTTCCGTTTTTGTTGTTCTGAAGGAATCGGAGCGAGAAGCATGCGACATCCACGCCCAGCAATTTTTGGTTGTTGGTCACAGTTGGCCATACCTATAAGATCTTCTTTAATGCGGTTTAGCATCACGATACCTAAGTCTTTGTGCGCATTTTCACGTCCTCTAAATTGGAGGGCGATTTGCACTTTATGACCTGCTGCTAGGAAGTTTTCGGCACGTCCACACTTAATGTTATAATCATGCTCATCTGTTCCAATGCGGAACTTCACTTCTTTCAGGCGTGTAACGGATTTAACACTTCCTTTCTTAAGTTTGGATTGCTCATACTTGAATTTACCGTAATCAACGATTTTACAAACAGGTGGATCTGCTTTAGAGGCGATTTCTACGAGGTCTAGACGACGAGACTTAGCAAGGTCTATGGCATCTTTCGTATTCATGAGTCCGAGCTGCGCACCATCTGGTCCAACAACACGGATTTTTTTGGCTCTAATACGCTCGTTAACAGGCGTCATATCACGCCGTCTGTTTGGTTTTCTTCTTGGTTTAGGAATGGCTTTTATTAGTTAAGTTTAGAATGTGGGAAATAATCCCCGAAGTCCATTAGAATAGCTTTTTCAGAATTTGCAACTAAAGAGGGTGGTTAATACCATGTTTTTTAAGGTTTTTGCCACTCGGCTGGGGCGATAAGGTTTTGTGAGGCTTCTTCTGAAATTTGATTAACAGCATTTGCAAGAGGAAAGACTCCTAGATCTTGGAGATCTCTATGTCTTACACTGACCATCTTTTCTTCTTCCTCCTTCGCTCCGATAACAAGGAAGTATGGTACGCGCTCTAAGCGGGAGGTTCTAATCTTAGCCCCTATTTTATCGGATGAGGTGTCAATCTTAGCTCTTACTCCTTTTTCTGCTAAGGCTTTAGCGACCTCTTTAGCGTAATCCTCAAACTTATCTGAGATGGTGAGGACTCTCACTTGCTCTGGAGCAAGCCACAGAGGGAACTTCCCTTCAAAGTGTTCAATAAGAAGACCGGTGAAACGCTCTAGAGAACCAAATGGCGCACGGTGGATCATAATGGGCTGGTGTGGCTTATTATCTGATCCGATGTATTCTAGGTTAAAACGCTTAGGTAACTGGAAGTCTACCTGCACGGTGCCGAGCTGCCAGTCTCTGCCGATGACATCCTTTACGACGAAGTCTATCTTAGGTCCATAGAACGCTGCTTCTCCTTCTTCTTCAATATATTCTACCCCCATACGCTGCACTGCTTGGCGGAGAGCCTGTTCTGCTGTGTTCCAATCCTCTGGATCACCGACGTATTTGTCACCGTCTGGATCTCTGAGTGAGACCCTAACATTGTAGTCATTCATCCCAAGGGTCTTAAGGACTTTTTTAACGAGGTCTAAACAGCCGTCTATCTCGTCTTGGAGCTGGTCAGGGGTGACGAAAAGATGTGCGTCGTCTTGAGTAAAGCCTCGCACGCGAGTCATTCCGCCGAGTTCACCACTCTTCTCCCATCGGTAAACCGTGCCGAATTCCGCGAGCCTAACGGGTAAATCTCTATATGAACGGTGCTCACTCGCGTAAATACGAATGTGGTGAGGGCAGTTCATGGGCTTCAGCATGTACCCCTCATATTCTCCGTTTTTCAGTCCTTCCATCAGGTCTGCACAGCTAGATCCGTCTTCCGTGAGCTTCTGTAAGACATCACGCTCCGCAATCGGTGGGTATTGACTCTCTTCGTAATAGGGGAAGTGTCCAGATGTGCGGTAAAGGTCCAGCTTGCCGATGTGTGGAGTGAAGACTTGAGAATAGCCCTGCGCATCTAGTTCTCGGGTAATGAAATCTTGTAATGCTCTGCGCACTAGTGCGCCTTTGGGCTTCCATAAAAGGAGCCCTTGTCCGACCATTTCATCAATGTGAAAGAGACCGAGCTCTTTGCCGAGCTTGCGGTGATCACGCTTTTTTGCTTCTTCTAAGCGCTCAAGGTGCTCTTCAAGAAGGGTCTTGTTTTTCCAACAGGTTCCATAGACACGTTGGAGGGATTCACGAGATTGATCCCCTTTATAGTAGGAGGCTGCCACGGACATGACTTTAGAGGCTTTACAGTTTCCAGTTCGTCCTACGTGAGGTCCCGCACAGAGATCCCAAAACTCACCATTCTTAAAGAGGGAAATCTCTTCGCCTTCTGGAATGTCTTTAAGAAGATCTACTTTAAACTTGGAAGCTTCAGACCGTTCTGAAAGTGCGGCTAGACGTCCAGATTGAGCCATCTTCATAGCTTCATCCCTTGAGACGATGAGCTTCTCAAAGGTGTTATTAGCTTTCACTTCCTTTTTCATCTCCGCCTCTATCTTCGCAAAGTCGTCTGGACTTAAGCGATGCTCCATTTCAATATCATAGTAGAAGCCATTTTCCACTGGTGGACCAGCGGCGAGTTGCGCGTCTGGCCATAGTCGTAAAAGAGCGGTGGCGAGGATGTGTGCAGCTGAGTGATTTAAGCGCTCAAAGTCCGTCATTTGGTGACGTTCTTCTAAAGTTTTTCGTGAGTTTTCCGTAGCCATTATAATTGGTGTGTGCTCTGAGGCAGACGATTAAGAGATCTTAGGAAAGAAATGCAATGGTAAATCTATCTCTGAGCTTATTTTTAGGGATTCTAAGAGTGGTAAGCTATCGATACTTGCTCCGCCTACTGGTATTTCGCCAAGGCAAGGGTAGGGGAGAAGCTCTTCCAAAACGGCTTTATTCGTGCTCTGCGCGTGTGAATATGCGGTTTCCTCTACTGTGTTTAAAAAGAATCCGACAATATGGAGTTGTGCTGCTTGAATGGCTTGTACAGTGAGAAGGGTGTGGTTAAGTGCCCCCAGTTTATTAGCGACTACGATGATGACAGGGTGATCTAGGGATATAGCGAGAGCTTCCATATCCCATTCCTTTGAAACTGGAACCTTCCACCCCCCAGCACCCTCTACGATAGTGAGAGATCCAGGAGTTTTATACAATTGTCTAAGAACTTCTTTTAAGGGCGGGATTACAGTCTGAATACTCTGCGGTGCGGCGGGCTTCTCTAAGTATAAAGGGTTAAGTATTTTCTTAGGGAGATGGGAAGGGTTTGCCGCTGATATCATATCAAGGTCATCAGTTCCCCCGCAGCAGACAGGCTTAACACCAAAAGACTCTATTCCTAGTTGGTTAAAGAACTGAATGAGGCCGCATGTAATGACAGTTTTGCCAACATCTGTGTCTGTTCCTGTAATGAATAAGCCTTTAGGAATTGCTTCTAAGGGACTCATGATTCCTCGTATAGAGTATTCTTATAGACCTTAGGGCTGTCTGTAACTTCATTATTAATAAGGAACCATACCACTACCGCGATGATCAGAGCGATCAGCTTTGCCAACCAGTTTCTGGTCAAGATGTGTATGAGGTGTTTCATTATTCTTGTTCGTCCTGAGATGTACTGGGAGTGAAAAGTATTTCGTCAATGCGCTGTTTAAAATCCTTAATGGCTAACCCCCTTTCGAGTTTTCCGTCTTGAGATAAACTTATTTTCCCAGTCTCTTCACTTACGATTATAGCGACGGCGTCTGTCTCCTCTGATAGACCTATTCCAGCACGATGCCTCAGACCTAAGGTGCGATCTGAAAGTTCTCGCTGAGATACGGGGAAGAGACATCCTGCAGCAATAATCCGTTTCTTGCTGATAAATAATCCGCCATCGTGAAGGGTGGTATTCGGGTGGAAGATACATTCAGTAAGCGATTGTGAAAATACGGCATCCACTTCCACGCCTGTCTCGATGTAGTCTCCTAATCCTACAGATTGCTCAAAGGCGATTAATGCCCCACAACGCTTTTTGGATAATGCTTCTACCGTATGGACGAGTTCCTCTAAAAACTCATCGTCCTTTTTTTGGTTAATCCCAAACCAGCGCGCACTTCCAATGCGGGCGAAGGCACTACGTAATTCTGGTTGAAAAATAACTATTAGACCGATAGCGAGAAGAGGGAAGAGCTTGGATAGAATCCAAGCTACAACTCTCAGGTCTAGTATGCCTGTAAGGAGGCTTAGGAAAATTAGGGTGACACCAATTCCGAGGAAAATATTTGCTCCTAATGATGATTTAAAGGCGCGAAATAATAAATAAAGACCTGACCAGAGAATGACAATCTCTATGACAGGTCTGTAATAATCAGCTATGAATTCCACTCTTTGGATTAAACGGTGTGTATATACCTCTTGGCAAGCAGAGATTCTATAATATAACCGTGTAATTCTTTAAATTGTTCACGCAGGAGCACCTATGATTTCTCCACCAAATGGTTCTCCATCATCTTTTTCATCGGCTTTAGGCACAGCGGGTGCACTAGGAGGAAGATCATTTGGTAATTCAGGTGGCTCTGGTGAACGAGGAGGGTTCTTCATTTCTCCACTCGACATAAGTTCTCTGATTTGATCTCCGTCAAGGGTTTCATATTCGATCAAGGCTTTCGCTACGAGTTCTAGCTTTTCCTTATTCTCTGTGAGCATTTCTTTAGCTCTATCATAAGCTTCATCGATAAAGCGTTTAATCTCTTCATCCACTTTACGTGCTGTTGCCTCAGAATAGTTTTTTGATTTATTCATATCCCGCGCTAAGAATACTTCCCCTTCACTTTCTCCATATTCAACCATACCTAGAGAGGGACTCATTCCCCACGAGCAAACCATTTGTCTAGCCATTCCTGTCGCCTGCCTAATGTCACCAGACGCTCCGTTAGTGAAATTACCAAAAATCATTTCTTCCGCTACTCGCCCTCCCATAGCTACTACGAGGCTGTCTTTTAGCTCACTTACGCGGTAGGAGAACTTGTCTTCTTCAGGTAGGAACATCGCCATTCCAAGAGCAGGGCCACGTGGTATAATGGTAACCTTATGAAGAGGATCCGTGTGATCACATAAAACGTTTAAAATAGCGTGTCCTGCTTCATGGTAAGCGGTATTCTCTTTTTCTTTTTCACTGATCGCGAGTGAGCGTCTTTCTCGCCCCCAACGGACTTTGTCTCGTGCCTCTTCTAATTCTGGTAAGGAGACAGCCTTCAGTCCTTTTCTAGCGGCGAGTAGAGCTGCTTCATTAATCAGGTTTGCGAGTTCGGCGCCTGAGAAGCCAGGCGTGCCTCGAGCAATAATTCCAAGTTCCACACCGTCAGCCAGTTTAATCTTCTTAATGTGGACATCTAGGATTTGTTCACGTCCTTTTACATCAGGAAGAGAGATCGTGACTTGTCGGTCAAAGCGTCCGGGACGAAGTAACGCTGGATCCAAAACGTCAGGTCTATTAGTAGCTGCAATGATGATGACTCCTTTTTGTGATTCAAAGCCATCCATTTCAACAAGGAGAGCATTGAGCGTCTGTTCGCGTTCGTCATGCCCACCTCCCATGCCATGTCCACGGTGGCGCCCTACGGCGTCAATTTCATCGATAAAGATAAGGCAAGGGGCATTCTTTCTTCCTTGCTCAAACATATCACGGACCCGGCTAGCTCCTACACCCACGAACATCTCTACAAAATCTGAACCACTTATAGAGAAGAAGGGGACATCGGCTTCACCCGCGATGGCACGCGCAAGAAGCGTTTTACCAGTTCCTGGAGAGCCCACCATTAAAACACCTTTAGGAATAGAGCCTCCTAGCATTTGAAATTTCTGAGGGTCTTTGAGATAATCTACGATTTCATAAAGCTCTTCTTTTGCCTCTTGGATGCCCGCTACGTCTTTAAAGGTGACTTTGTTGTCGCCATCCATTGAGAGTAGTTTGGCTTTACTTTTCCCAAAGCTCATTGGTCCCTTTCCTGATGCCTTCATTTGATGGCGAAAGAAGAAGAACAAGAGCGCCACTAGTATGATAATGGGGAGGAAGCTAAGAATGATTTGAGAGAGTGTATTGTCTACTGGTTTATTCTTAATATTGTAGGTCTCAAACAATTTATTAAGCTCACCGTTTAGGGCAACAGCGTTCGTTGAGACTTTAAACTTTTTCACGTCTTTCAAAAGTGACCTGCGTTTGTCATCCGAAATCTCTTTAACCACTTTGTAAGTGCCTGTAACTATTCCACCATCTGATGAGGTGGCACCTTGTATTGGTGCTTTAGAATCATTTAATACGATGGCGTTTTCTTTAACGAGTTCCTTAAAACGGTTTAAAGAAATGGATTCATAGTTATTATTTATGAGATTCTCGTAATTCGATAAGACGAGGCTATCTTTGATCGGCTCTATAGCGTCTGACTGTAGAGAGGGATTAAAGTTTAATTTAAATTTCTTAGAACCCTCCCAGTCGTTGAGAGGTTCGGCGACATAGTAACCTGTAATGTCAGGAGTGAATGGAGATTCAGCTTTAATTTCAAAAGGCATTTTGTCTTCATTTAGAACGACTCTGTTTTCGGACATCAGTTCTTTAAACTTATTAAAAGTTAGGTCGTCAGTCTCTCCATCCAATGGGTTAAAAAGAACAATTGAGAAAAGCCCTAGTCCAATGGCTACTAATAAAAGAGATTTCCAATTAAAACCTGGTTCTTCTTTTGGTTTCTTAGGACTTTGTTTATTTGAATCTTGAGACATAATTAATTTTTATGAAGTGTCACATGTTTCATACACACGGTATGAAGTCGAGCGAGTAAGAATACTTTATTTTTTCAATTCATGCGAACTATTTTTCTCATGAGGATCATAATATAAATTTCCTTGGTGGAAGGTCGCATTTTACAAGCGCCTATGCTTATGTACTGAGTAAGAGCTTGACAGTGCTGATATTATAATTAAGTCGCTGG
Source organism: uncultured Verrucomicrobiales bacterium (assembly GCA_938008215.1). Lineage (GTDB taxonomy): Bacteria > Verrucomicrobiota > Verrucomicrobiia > Verrucomicrobiales > Akkermansiaceae > WTJZ01. Next base: position 9,566 of record CALLLS010000001.1, read on the forward strand.
ATCAGCAGCGTATAGATTTATTATGTCAGCACTTCCAACTATTTGGTTCGCCAGCTATCTTACAGTTACTATCGGTTTAGCTCTTTATGGGTTTCACCGTCTGGTGATTGTCTACCTTTATCTAAAGCACTCAAGAGAGAAGCCAAGCCCTTTAAAGACATTTGAAGACCTGCCATTAGTGACCATTCAATTGCCTGTATTCAACGAGAAGCATGTTGTAGATCGCCTCATAAAAGCAGTTTCTGAATTAGATTACCCAAAGGATAAAATGGAGATTCAAATTTTGGATGACTCCACAGATGAAACTGTAGGCATCTGCGCCAATCATGCCCAGAGTCTCGTAGAAAATGGATTTATCGCAGAGCATATTCATCGTGTAGACAGGACTGGATATAAAGCAGGAGCTCTTGAAAAAGGAATGGATGTGTCTAAAGGTGAATATCTCCTTATTTTAGACGCAGATTTTGTTCCGAACCCCGAATTGATTCAGGAGACTATACACTATTTCACTGACGATAATATCGGTATGATACAGACTAGGTGGGGGCATATTAACAGAAATGCAAATATTTTGACGAGGTTGCAGGCGATGTTACTAGATGGTCATTTAGAATTAGAGCAAACCGCTAGGAATCGAAGCGGTCGATTTTTTACTTTCAATGGAACCGCAGGGATTTGGAGGAAATCATGTATTATTGATGCAGGAGGGTGGGATCACGACACCTTGACAGAAGACATGGATTTAAGTTATAGAGCTCAATTAAATGGGTGGAAATTTGTTTTTCTTAATGATGTTGAAACTCCCTCTGAGCTTCCTGTCGATATAGACGGCTTTAAGAGCCAGCAACATAGGTGGGCAAAAGGGGCGATTCAGTGCTGTAAGAAAGTGCTCGGTAAAATTTGGGCAAGTGATGTTCCGCTTTATGTTAAGCTTGAAGCGACTACTCATCTCACATCAAATTTTGCGTATCTCCTTCTTTTGGTAATGTGCGTTGTTTTATACCCAAATAGCAAGTTTGGGTTAGAGCTATCAGGACCGATCTGGTGGCTAGCAAACGTCCCTGTATATTTCTTTGGATCTGTGTCAGTAGTTATTTTTTATCTTGTTGCTCAAAAGGCGCTACAACCTAAAAACTGGTGGAAAGAAATCCCATATTTACCATTGCTGCTCGGTCTTGGTATAGGGATGTCAGTCAATAATGCAAAAGCGGTTTTAGAAGCAATCTTCAATAAAGAGTCAGCTTTTGTCAGAACGCCAAAATACGGAGCTCTTGGAGAAGGGAGAGGGTCTTGGAAGAAAAGTAGCTATAAGGCAATTAAATCTTTTACGCCGTTTATCGAATTTTTGTTTGGTTGTTTCTTTACCTTCATAGTTCTAGATGCTTTTTTAAATAGAAATTGGATGGCTAGCATCTTACTTATTCCTTTTCCTCTAGGCTTTTTCTATACCTCTTTAAGTTCCTTTAAGGGTATCTTTCAACAATTCACTTCTTCTTTTGACAATTCATCAAAATAAATTTATAGTTAACATTACCTAACTTTCCCAAATGAAAAATTTCCTATCAGCAATACTTCTATCTTTTATCACATTATTTTTATACTCATGTGGTAATACTTCTACAGCATATAAAGACCGGTCTAGCAAAGTTCTAGTGAGCGTGAGAGATCAGCAGATGCTTCTAACTAAAAATGGGCAGCCAGTTAAAATGTATCGTATTTCTACTTCAAAGTTTGGTTTGGGAAGTCAGTCTGGAAGTAAAAGAACGCCTCTCGGTAAGTTAGAAGTCGCCAAGAAGATAGGTTCAGGAGCTCCATCTGGTGCAGTTTTTAAATCTAGAGAGAGAACTGGTGAGATTCTTAGACCGAATGCTCCAGGGCGCGATCCGATTGTTTCTCGCATCTTATGGTTAACTGGAAAAGAAAGTCATAACCGTAATACCTTTGGACGCTTTATTTACATCCATGGAACACCAGAAGAGTATAGGATTGGCAACCCTGCAAGTTATGGGTGCATTCGTATGAAATCCAGAGATGTTATTGATCTTTATAACCGTATAGGAGTCGGTTCAGAGGTTAAAGTATTCCGTGGAAGTATGACTACTACACCAGAGGGAAGAGTATTTGCTTCTAAGTATGGTAATAGGCCAAGAAGTAACGCCGTAGCATATCGCGGGCGCTAACTTGGATTAGTTTCCAAGCTTTCTGAGCAGATCGAACGAATATAGACCTGTATTGTGACCGTCTCTCCATTTGAGCTTTAAGGCATAGCCTCCCATAAATTCGATGCCCTGTAGATCATAAACAGCTGTTACGTTAGTAAAGTCTGTTTTGATTGGTTTTACAACTCTTCCAAGAACATCTGGCTCGCCCTCACATTTAGCACATGGGCAGTTGTTTCTTAGTTTCACGTAGTCAATATAGGATTCTGTGTTGTCAGACCAAACGATGGACAATTCAGTGGGACTAGTGAAGTGTTGGCTTATACTTAAGGCTGTCATAGAGTTACATTTTTAAAAAGTTATGCACCAACTCTTTACCTTGTTTGCTCAAAATAGATTCTGGGTGAAATTGGACCCCGTGAATAGGCAGGGTCTTATGCTCTAAGCCCATGATCTCGCCATCACTTGTCCAAGAGGTTACATTAAGACAATCTGGCAGAGACATTTTTTCGACGATCAGTGAGTGATACCTTGTGGCTTCTAGAGGGTTATCTAGACCTTTAAATACGCTTTCTTCATTGTGATGCATCATGGACGTTTTTCCGTGCATAAGTTTTGCTGCTCTGATGACTTTTCCTCCAAAAACTTGTCCAATCGACTGGTGTCCTAGGCATACTCCAAAAGTGGGGATATTCTTTCCAAACTCCCTAATAGCGTCGCAGCTTATCCCTGCGTTATCGGGCGTTCCGGGACCTGGAGAAATGCAAAGGTGAGTCGGTTTGAAATCTGCGATTTGTTCTAAAGTAATAGCATCATTTCTAAAGACCTTCAGCTCAGCTCCTAGTTCTCCAAAGTATTGGACTAGGTTGTAAGTGAAGGAATCATAATTATCAATGATGATGAGCATAGTGGATAAGATTTGTAGATTAAGCTCTTAGCAAATGAGTAATATTTAAAGGAAAATTATCTCTATCTAGAAAAAACTATTCACAGCCTCCCTGCAACTGTTATTAACACTGGTAATTTGCAGTAGGATAACGTTACTGAATAATTTTACGTTGTATTACTAGTGTATTGTATTGTAAGTTGTAACTCACTTTTGTTAATGCTCTCAAGACATCCATTAATTTTTAATCCTTCTTCAGGAGGAGGGATTAGTAAGAAAGTAAGTCAATTTTATATAGAGAATGCTGCTGACTTAGCTATTTTTGGTTCAAAGAGCGAAAAAGACTACTTAGACCTTATCGGACATTTTATTAGTGAAAACGAGGAAGTTATTATCGTTTCAGGTGGTGATGGAACTATTAATAAAGGACTTAGGAGTTTTATTAAGTCAGGTATAGCACTTGGTATTTTCCCTATGGGAACCATGAATGTTTTTGCGCGTGAACTGGGTATATCCACTACTAATTTTAACAAAATGTTGAGTGTGATTAAGGAGCGTCACGTCGTAGAGGTGGATGTTTTTACGGTGAATGGTCAACCCTTTGCGCAAATGGCTGGAATTGGCTATGATGCGCATATTATTGAAGAAACAAGTGAGCAAAATAAGATGAAGCTAGGGCCTCTTGCCTATGCTTTGCCTATCGCCAAGGTCTTAGGTGATAAGCCTCCCTTAATGAAGGTAGAGACAGCAGAGGGTGTTCAGATAGAAGGAGTGTGCGTCTTGGTTGGGAATGGGAAGCTTTACGGCGGACATATCCCTCTTTTTAGCCATGCCTCTAACACGGACGGGCTTGTGGATCTTATCATTATTAAATCTAATGGTTATTTAGCCGCCCTTGACCTTGCTCTAAATGTCATTAATGAAGAGACTTTAGCCTTGAATAAGATTAGTGATAAGATCGACTATATTCAAACAAGCTCTGTTAAGATAACTTCAGATATTGATGCTCCCTTCGAGCTAGATGGTGAATACTATGGGCGAGCAAAAGAGTTTATCATAAAAAAAGAAGAAAAACCACTTCGTGTAATAGCCTCAAAAGAAGGTCTTACAAATGAATGGAGCGAAAAGCTTAGTGCTCTATGGTCACTTACTCCTCTTAGTTAGGTTTAAAGAGAATTTTCTGTATTTCAGAAGAGATTGTTGCTTACACAGGCGTGTATGTATTTATGGTCTAAATTATCTTCTATTAAGTGGAATGATGTGTGGGAAGAGCGTTTTTATGGAAACGTAAATGCCGTGATAGAAGAAATTAAAGGAGGGAAGTCCATACGTGTGCAGGTATACTGCGAGACTGAAAAAGATGCTCAAAAGATAAGTGAGCAGTTTGGAGGGTCGATAAGAGAGGTGAAGAAAGCCAAGTGGGAATCTCCACAAGACTTAACGCAAAAACCACTATTAATTAGAAATAAGCTCGTTCTTTCTCAAGCAGTAAAGACAGATCAAATAAGCTCTCTTTTACAGCATTATCCAGAGCGGACGCTTATTAATATTCCAGCTGAAATGGCTTTTGGAACGGGAGATCATCCCACTACTGCTACGTGTCTCAGGCATGTTGTGGATTTTTCAGCGGCTCAGAGTGACCCTTGGAGTATGGTAGACGTGGGATGCGGGACGTCTGTTATCGCTATTGCTGCCTACCATTTAGGAGCTTCACCTGTTAGGGCGTTTGACTTTGATGAAAAGGCGGTTGAAGTCAGTAAAAAAAATATAGCGCTGAATGAAGCGACGCAAATAGAGGTGAGTACCTTAGATGTCTTCAATTGGAAGCCAGAGCGCGCATACGACTTTGTGGCAGCAAACTTGTTCTCCACAATACTCCAAAAGGCGTTCCCTATTCTTAAAACTGCTCTTAAACCTGCTGGAACGATAGTCATTTCTGGAATTCTTGCAGAGCAATGGGAAAAGACAAGGTGTGTGGCTGAGGAAGCCGGTCTAGTATTTATAGATGTGAAAAAAGTCGGTAAATGGGTCACTGCTAAAGGTGGACACAGTAGATGATTTGTGGGATTAATTTACCATATGCCTAAGTTTGCAAATGCATCGATAAGGAAGGCTGCAAATATTTGCTTTGATGGAAAAGTGACGAGCATAAGTATTATTTTAACCACTGGAAAAAATAAAACTCTAGCGGTGACGCTTGCTGGAAAATATAAATTTGAAACCGGTGCGCCAGTACTTATGGAAGTAATTGCCTAAAACCTTTCGCTTTTCTCTTGCCAAGGGAGAGGAGAGTAGCCTAAAGAATTTGTCCCTCATTTGAAATATCGCGCCTACTAACAATCAGGGTAAAATGAGGTTCTACGCGCGGATGCACTGAACAATGCCTATCCTGAATTAAGGAAGGCGCTACAGAAATACTACAATGGAAGATATCCTTAAAGAAATGGTGGAGTCTGGAGTTCATTATGGACACCAAACTAAGAGATGGAACCCTAAGATGAAGAAATACCTCCTGCGTGCTCAGGGTGGAATTCACCTTATTGATCTAGAGAAAACGCGTCAGTCTTTAGATGCAGCGTCAAGTTATCTCGCAGACCTTTCATCGAAAGGGAAAAAGATCCTTTTCGTAGGATGTAAACAACAAGCGCAAGATGCCGTAAAAGAAGCAGCGGAAGCAGCAGGGCATTATTATGTGAATTATCGCTGGTTAGGTGGAATGCTTACAAACCTTCCAACGATTCGCAAATCTGTAGAACGTTTAAAATATCTAGAAACAATTGAGAAGCAGCCTGAGTATAAGGCAATGTCTAAGAAAGAGCTCTCTGCTCTTAAGCGTGAAGAAACTAAGCTTCGTCGTAATCTTGATGGAGTGCGCGAGATGACTAAGGCTCCTGATGCAATGGTTGTTGTGGATATTACTAAAGAGTCTATTGCGGTAGCAGAAGCGAAGCGCTTAAAGATTCCCGTAGTAGGCATCGTGGATACGAATGGAGATCCAAGCACCGCAAAATACCCTATTCCTGCAAATGATGACTCTATCCGTTCTGTGCGTATCATCTTACAGAACCTCGTCGATGGAATCGTCCTTTCTCAAAAAGCTTAATAGGTAAAACCTAAATATTTAATATATAGAAAAATGGCAATTACAGCTTCACTCGTAAAAGAACTCCGCGAGAAAACAAATGTGGGGATGATGGAATGTAAAAAAGCACTCGCTGAAACTGGTGGTGATATAGATGCAGCGATCAAGCTCCTCCGTGAGCGTGGTGCTGTGAAACAAGCTAAAAAGGCAGATCGCGTAGTTACAGAAGGAACGGTAGCTACTAAAATTAGCTCCTGTGCAAAGTCTGGGATTCTCTTTAAGCTAAGTTGTGAGACAGATTTCGTCTCTCGCAATGATAACTTTAAGGCTCTCGTTGAAGAGATCGGTGATGCGATCATAGAATCTGACGCCGCCGGTTTAGAGGCTGCACTTGCAGTTTCTTGTGCTGAAGGTACGGTAGATTCTCACCTCAAAGCAAAAGTTCTAGAGCTTGGTGAAAACCTCGTCTTGAGTGACTTTGTTCGTTTCGCTGTTGAGGGTGAAGGGTCTGTTTCTTCTTACATTCACATGGGTGGTAAAGTAGGAGTCCTCTTAGAGGTAGCTACAGGTGGTGACTACTCAGGAAATGAGGCGTTCCAAAACCTAGTTAAGGATATTACACTTCACATCGCTGCAGCTGACCCTGCGGGACTCAATCGTGAGGATATTCCTGAAGAGCTCGTAGAAGCAGAGAAAGGCATTTTCCGTAAGCAAATGGAGAATGAGAAGAAGCCTGCGGAGATCATTGAGAAAATTATTACCGGAAAGCTTGGTAAGTTTTACTCTGAGCAATGCTTAACAGAGCAGGGCTTCGTGAAGGATCCAAGTGTGGCGATTAAAGACCTCGTCGCGAATGTGGCTAAAGAAGTAGGTGGGGAGATTTCCATCACACGCTTTAGTCGCGTTTCTATTGGGTAAATTACTTTCTGACATAGCTATAAAAAAACCAGAGGCGAAAGTCTCTGGTTTTTTGTGTTCTATCGCTAATAAAAAGCGGTGTTTTTATATGTTTACGATTTTAACGGCGTCCACCACCAAGAAGTCCACCTATAATATTACCAAGCATTCCACCATTATTGCGTCCGCCACCTAGCACCATTCCAGCGATGTCATCAAGTGCGCTTCCATCTCCATCACGGTCTAAAATAGAGGAGATGCCAGATTGAGTATCAGGGGTATTAGGATCTACGCGCCCTTTCTTAGAGAGGAAGCTCATAACGACAGGGACGAGAATACTTACGATCATACCTGCTTTTTTAGAATCAATCCCAAGCTTACTACTTAATGCACTTTCGGCTGCGTTTCCACGTGATTGACCACCAAGAAGGGATCCAAGAACGCTCGCCGCTCCTCCTCCGCTTTTTCCACCGAGTAGCCCAGAAAGGCTCCCTAGATTACCGAGAAGGTCTTCAGAAGCACCCAGTTGATTGAAAATTCCTGAAATAGCTTCTGTGCCGCCCGAGTCCTGTTGTGACTTTAAGCCATTGACGACCATAGGTGCTACAGACTCTAGTGCTCCAGCGGCCTGCTCTTCGTTAAGTCCGAGTTCAGAAGTCAGTGTTCCGATTAGTTCTGAGCCATGCTCTGTAATAAGTTGATTTAATATAGACATAAAATAGTTAGGTGATTGATCTCTGAAGTATCAGTTCTAGTCATGATGTGGAAGTATAAAGCGTGATCCACGGTAAATACAGTTCAGCGCAATCTGTTCTAAAACACTTTCCTTTTTATTGATTGCATCTGATTAAAGAGAGATATAAATGAGGTGTATGAAGAAGTTTTTACCATTGGTATTAATAGCTGTGGTTTTCATGGCATATCGAATTCTTAGCTATTCAGGAGTGAGTTTGCCGGTGAATAGTGCTCCAATATCGGCATTGTTTCTTTGTGCGGTGCTTTATGCAGGTTTAAGGGGGGCAGCGATAGCAAGTGCAGTATGGATAGTGAGTTATCCTTTCTTAAGTCTCTTGCAAGGATTTGAAGTCAGTGACGGCTTGCTGGCATCTTTAACAGGAATAGGAGTTACAGTATGGTTTGGACTATTTTTGAGGAAATCTACTTTTGAGCAGAATCCATTTGTTTCTGTATTAGGAGGGAGCCTCTTTGCTGCGGTAGGGTTTTATTTTATAACGAATTGTTTTAGTTGGATAGGGCTTCCGCTTTATGAGAAGAATTTACATGGGTTTTACCAAGCGCAATGGAGTGGGCATCCAAGCCTGATGTTACCTACTTGGGTCTTTTTAAGGAACTCTATCATCGGGAATAGCTCACTAGCTCTAATTATACTAGTAACACACATAAAAATGCCGTCTTTTGGGACGAGTAAAGACTTAGAGAAGGTGCAATAGTATTCTTTTAATTAGTTTTATGGATTTCCCTTGCCCGACACTAAAAGACGAGGTTATTCCCGCAGATAGAACACCTCATCCAAGACCTTCTTGGTAAAGACAATCATTGATTATGGCTAAATCAGCAAAAAAATCAACACGAAAGGATTTTTCAAAAGATCCCATTAACAAATCTCTAACACCTGAGCAAAAGGTCTCTTTTTTCAGAGACATGGTGCGTATCCGACAGTTTGAACTTACGTCTCTTGCGGAATACCAAAGAGGTGTGAATATGGGAGGCTTTCTTCACTTGTATAATGGACAGGAAGCTATCGCGGTGGCTTCTTCATCACTTATGGGTGAGCATGACCATATGATTACCGCATACCGCGATCATGGACATGGGCTATCTGTAGGCATGTCGATGAATGAATGCATGGCTGAGCTTTTTGGGAAGATTGATGGTTGCTCAAAAGGAAAGGGAGGTTCTATGCATCTCTTTGCTCCTGATAAAAACTATTGGGGAGGGCATGGTATTGTTGGTGGTCAGACTCCTCTTGGATTAGGTCTAGCATATGGGGTGAAATTTCTAGAGCAAAAGGGGTGTTGTCTTTGTTATCTTGGCGATGGAGCAATTAATCAGGGTGCCTTCCATGAATCTTTAAATATGGCCTCTTTACTGGAAATTCCGGTGGTTTATATCATTGAAAACAATGGTTATTCCATGGGGACTTCACAGGAGAGATCAAGTTCTGCGCCTGAGTATTTAGCACAGCGTGCTGAGGGATATAGTATGGAATGGGATGTTATAGACGGTGAAAATTTGTACGAACTCAGAGGTAAGCTGAATCTAGCGATGGAGAGAGCACGTAATGAGTGTAAACCGACATTGTTGGAGATTAAAACCTATCGCTACTATGGGCACTCGGTAGCTGACGCGAACCACAAGAAATACCGTGAAGCAGAGGAAATAGAAGAATACCGCTCCACGCATGATCCAATAAATCTTTGGAAAGAAAAACTCTTCGCTGAAGGGCACCTAAATGAAGATACTGCTAAGCAGATAGAGAAAGAGGCTAAACGTGAAGCGAAAGACTCCGTTAAGTTCGCACTCGCTTCTCCAGCTCCAACAGTAGCGGATATTTCAAAGGATATCTACTGGGAAGTGGATAACGAGACAGAAGCAAGTAAGCAAGGGCGCTACTTCTTTAATGATTAACCCATAGATTTTTTACCGAAATGAAAGAAATGACATATCGCGAAGCCTTGAGAGAGGGCATGGATGAAGAACTCGCAAGGGATGAAAAAGTAGTGATCTTTGGGGAAGAGGTGGCTCAATATAACGGAGCTTATAAAGTGACCGAAGGCTTGTGGGACAAGTGGGGAGATAAGCGCATCTTTGATACCCCTATTTCAGAAGCTGCATTTATTGGTATGGGGGTGGGCGCTTCAATGCTTGGAGTCCGCCCAGTAATGGAGCTCATGTTCTGGTCTTTCCATTCAGTCGCGTTTGATCAGTTAGTGAATAATGCGGCTAATGTGAGATATATGTCGGGTGGACAGATTAACTGCCCGATCGTGGTTCGTGGGCCAGCAAATGGTGGGACTAATGTAGGGGCAACGCACTCACATGTTCCAGAAGCCATTTTTGCTAGTATGCCCGGCCTGAAAGTAGTTTCTCCTGCGACACCAGAAGATGCGAAGGGACTTATTAAAACAGCAATTAGGGACAATGATCCAGTTTATGTGATGGAGTCTACCATTCTTTATGGAAGGAAAGGGTTGGTTCCTGATGATGACAATTTCACCATTCCTCTTGGAAAAGCTAAAATAGAGAGAGAAGGCAGTGACCTTACTTTCATCGCCCATGGTGGATCTGTAGAAACGGCTTTAGAGGCTGCAGAAGAATTAGCAGCGGAGCATAATATAGACGTTGAGGTAGTGAATTTGCGCTCCATTAGACCATTGGATCAGGATACAATAATAGAGTCTGTTAAGAAAACGAATAAGGCGGTAATTATAGACGAATCTAAGCCGTTCTGTGGAGTTTCTGCTCAGCTTATTACGCTTATTCAAGAATATGCGTTTGATTATCTGGATGCTCCTATAGCACGCGTTTGCACGATAGATGCTCCAGCTATATACTCGCCTCACATAGAGTCTGAGCAGTTGCCTAATAAAAAGAGAATTATTGCAAAGGTAAAAGAAATGAGGATCTGATTCCTACCCACCTTAAAAATATCTTAATTAAGTATAAATGAAACGTTACTTCGCATTTTTTAGTTTAGCACTTCTGGCATTAAGCTTTAACTCGTGTTGTGGTATTCCTTTCATGGGTTGCTCAAAAAAGGCAACAGCACACCGAGATGAATATATAAAAACTACTGTTACAGAGCTTCAGGATGTCACTCACGCGAGTTCAAAAGGGGAAAGTTATACAACCCAAGAAGTCGTAACAAGAGATGTAAACGTAGCGGTAACATGTCCTGATTGTAATACGAGGTTTATGCCATGTGATAAGTGTTGTGGTGGTGTTGGAAATGAGGTAATTAGAAGAGCATCAGCTCAAGGCTGGAGTGGAAACCCTCATATTGGGCTTATCCCAACCATGAAAGTTTTGGCAGAGTAATACCGCTTCCTACGTGACTTGTTTGAAGTTTCGAATTCGGTAGGCGTTGCCTATTTGTCCACTGCTGTAGAATTTTTCCTTCTTCCTGAAAGATTGGAGCAATTCGATATCTGGCACCTTTTTTCAAGGCCTGAAAAAGACCGCTAAAGCATTAATTTTAACATGATTACGGAACATTTCACGCTCTCTATATCACCTTATGACATTCACGGGATGTGGTTTTTGCCTGAGGGAAATGTGAATGCTACAGCTTTCCTTATTCACGGGCAAGGAGATTTCATAGCGCGATATCATGAAGTTGCAGAAATCTTTACTTTGTCTGGTATTGCTATTTGTGGAATAGATCTCCCAGGGCACGGAGAAAGTTCTGGTAGGAGGGGGGATATTCCATCTATCGAATATATAGAGCATATATTTCAAACTCTTAGAGCGACTATCGAGCAAAAGTTCCCTCATAGAGAGCGAGGCCTTATAGGGCATTCCATGGGCGGGCTTCTTGCACTTAGAGAGCTTGCTTGTAGAGGAAACGCTTACGATTTCACTTGGCTGAGCTCGCCTCTAATTAAACCCTCTAAAAATAAAAGAGCGATCGAAATAGCTCTATTGAAAATACTAGCTCATCTTATCCCGAAGTTCACAATCGGCACTGGTGTAAAACGGAAATTTTGCAGAAGGAAAAAGCTTGGCGCAGATTTGAAACCAAATCCATTGTTTCATAAGAAGGTATCATTGCGATGGGGTCTAGAACTCATAAAATGTGAACAGGAAATGCAAAGGTTGTTTCCCAAGATGGCCGTCTCTACCAAAACTTTGATAACCCAAGGAACTGCAGACTGCGTTACCCCAGTGTTATATTTAGAACACTTTTTGGGCTATACAAAATGGAAAGACCTCAATTTTAAAATTATACAAGGAGCCTTACATGAACCCTTTAGAGATATAACTAAAGAGGAATGTCTCCGTATTATTAAAAAGTGGCTCGAAACTTCTAACTAAAGTCCACTTTCACAGCCTTTCTCTCCACTTCTTCTGAAACCTCAAAGAGTGTCGCAGGAGTGAAGGTGAAGAATCCAACTATGATATTGGTAGGGAATGTTTCGAGCTTGGTATTATAGCCCGTCACCGAGTCATTATAAGCTTGGCGAGCAAAAGCTACCTTGTTCTCTGTAGAGGTAAGTTCTTCGCTCAGCTGCATCATATTTGCATTTGATCTAAGGTCTGGATACGCTTCAGAAAGTCCCCAAAAGCGCCCCATCGCATTTCCTACGCCCGCCTCTGCAGCAACCAGTGCTCCTACGGCCTCACCTTCGCCATTTGCGCTCGCTGCATTAGAGCGTGCTTGTTCTGCAGTGTTACGGGCAGAAATCACAGCCTCTAGTGTTTCGCGCTCATGTTTCATAAAGCTCTTAGCAGTTTCTATGAGGTTCGGAATAAGATCATACCTACGCTTTAGCTGTACTTCTATTTGGGCAAAACCATTCCTGTATCTGTTTCTAAATTTTACGAGACCATTGTATTGCCCCACTAAAAACAGTGCGATTAATATTATAATGCCGACTAAGACAGCGAGCGTAACCATAATGGAATTAAGAAAGAGTAATGTCATATTTTATTAATTAGCGGAAAGTTCTTCTTGATGCGATGAGAAAGACGAACAAAATTTGGAATCACTGCAATTAAAAATAAAAACATAGAAGATGTAGAGTTTGCCGCTATTGATTTTGAATCTGCTGGAGCCAAGCGTGGAGAGACTGATGAACCCGTTCAGGTTGGTATAGTTATAGGCACGATGAAGGAGGGGATAACCGATCACTTCATCTCATATATAAAGCCGAAAAAGAAAGTGATGTGGCAAGCAAGTAGGATACATGGTATTACCGCAAAGGATCTAGCTGACGCACCTTCTTTTATGATGCTTTGGGAAAATGTCCGCGACAGCTTATCAAATCGCGTTCTCATTGCCCATTCCTGTGGGACAGAGAAGCGATTTTTACGCGCCTTCCCTGGTCAAAAATTTGAGCCTTGGGTTGATAGTCTCACTCTATCAAAGGCCGTCATGCCAGAGCTTCCTTCTCATAAACTTGGTTCGCTCCTTCCTTTCATGAGTGAAGAGTTTTCCTCCCACCCTATCCTAGAGGGGCGTCAATGGCACGATGCGCTTTACGATGCTGCGGCTTCCTTTTATTTTGTCCATACTCTAGTAGCTAAGTTGAACCTCTATCAACAGCCCACATCCCTACTACTTAACCCTAACACGCAAAAATATCACTCACTTAGGCATTAAGAGCTGAGCAAAAATCTGTGATTAGTGGTATGGGGTCATCAGGTGCTTTTCTCTTTTCAACCTCACTTCATAGGTTAATTTGAGAACATGTTAGACTTAGATGAAGCTATAAACCTCGCCTTTACTATACCTGCCAGTGATCCCTTAGGGAGAGAATCAGTAGTGGGGAAACTTCGCTTTTTGCCGAAAACTTGCGAGCTTCACTGGCGTCTTGGTGATAATGTGTTTCGCGGAGGAAAAGGGGAACATCAAGTTATAGAAATTTCTTATAATGAGATAGATGATGTGGTTTTAGTAAAGAAGTGGCTACGCCCCACGAAAATTAGCTTTCACGTGAGTAATCCTGAATTGGTAAAAGAAGTGCCCAGCGTAGTGATGGGAAATCTCACCTTTGAGATTGATAAGAAATCTACTAAAGATTTAGAGCGCCTTAAGAGTTATATAGACTTTAAGCGCTCTCTTTTCCTCTTTGAGAAAAACGATGCTTACTTGAAAGAGCTGAAAGGGTAAGTCTCTATGGGCAGTTTGATGCCACACTTAGTCTAAAAGAGCTTAGTTTATTGTAAATGTACCCGATAACGAAATTGGAGAATTTGTAAATACAGTTCCGCTTAATCTCCCTGCAAAATCTGGAGCATGTGGTAAATCTGCTCCTAATCTCAATCTGATAGGCGCAAAGGAATCTGAAAAAACCAGGAGGGTGGCTCCATACCCATCAGCCTCATAAGTATAATCGGTAATATTTGAAACCGAGTCACTTCCATCAGCATTACCTCCGATAAGAGTTATAGTTTGATTACTAGTAAAGTCGGCAACTAAATTTCCAGAACTTGTCGCCATATCAAGCACTTTACCATCGATAGAAGAAGGAAAGGTAGCGTTTACTGACCATGTGACAAGGGCTGGCGTACTAAAGCCTTTTAGACTGATGAGGGGAGTGGTTAAATCAGTTTCAGCAGTATCGGAGGAATCTAAGTATCTGTTTTCTGTAGTCCAAGTGTTTAGGTCTACGCTGAAACCAGCAGTAAGAGTAGTGCCTGAGTTTTGCGTCATTTCTAAGACGGCATTATTTCCACTGGTTGGTGCTCTAAGTGGAATACATAACGCGGAAACTTCAGGTAAAGAGTAACTCGCTTCATTAAAGTTTTGAGCGGCAGTGCCAACTCTCACAATTGTAACAGAATTAATCGTTACGTCGCCCACAGGTTTATCACCTGAATCTGTTGAGGTTTGGTTTATCGTATCTACATGGTTTGACCCATTCACAACTTTACCAAAGACAGTATGAACTCCATTTAAGCTAGGTCGCGGAGATACCGTAATAAAAAATTGAGAGCCATTCGTGTGTGGCCCAGAGTTTGCCATGGAAAGAATGTAGGGGGCATCATGGAGGAGCCCGTTATTCACTTCATCGGGGAAATGATACCCAGGGCCATCAGATCCATCTCCTTTTTGCGATCCGCCTTGAATCATGAATCCACTGATAACGCGGTGAAAAATGATGCCATCATAATAAGGTGTGTCAGATATGACTCTTCCAGTTGTAGAATCTATCCAAGTTTTAGTTCCCTCAGCTAAGGAAATGAAGTTCGCGACCGTTAGAGGCGCATTGACATAGTCTAATTCTACTCGGATCGTTTCATTGGTCGCACCTGAGGTGCTAGGGATATTTACAGAGAAATCAGCATAGATTTGCGCTTGTGATGAATTGCAAGCCACAATCAGTAACAGTAGAGTTAAAAGTTTTTTCATGGAATTTAAGTAACTATGTATAAGGTTCTTTTTTAAAATTCAATCTAAAATCTTACCATCTTTAATCTGGATGATACGGTCGCCTAGTTTTGCAAGCTCTTGATCGTGGGTTACGATGACAAGAGTAGTTTGAGTGGCATTACTCATTTGGAAGAGGAGGTCAATAATGTCTCTGCCGTTTTTAGAATCTAAGTTTCCGGTGGGCTCATCAGCGAAGAGAATGGACGGAGAGTTTACAAGGGCACGAGCAATAGCCACACGCTGAGACTCTCCACCACTTAATTCTGCGGGAAGGTGATCTGCTCTTTGTCCAAGCCCTACACTCTCTAAGAGTTTCCGGGCTTTCTCTTCTACATCTTGTTTCGCGATCATTCCTGGGATCATAACGTTTTCAAGCGCAGTAAGCTCAGGGAGCAAAAAGTAGTTTTGGAAAATATAGCCCAGTGTTTCATTCCTGAAGGCTGCTTGTTTACGTCTAGAAAGAGCGTAAAGATTAGTGCCTTCTATGATAACTTTTCCTTTCTTAGGCTTTTCTAATCCTGCTAAAGAATAGAGAAGAGTGGTCTTGCCCGCACCAGAAGCACCGCAGAGGAAGACTTTCTCTCCTCGATTAATATTCAGGTGAATTCCATTCAAAACCTGCACCGCAGATTTCCCGATCTTATAAGAGCGGTGTAAATCTTCACAGGAAATGACAGTTTTCTCTTTTATGTGCATGGTTTGAAAGTATTCTGTATTCGAGTTTACTCTAGTATTTAAAGGATTATTTTACTTTTGAAGTTCATTTTTTACCGAGTCGCGTTCTTGTCTTAGCTTTATAAATACCATTAAAATAGAATCAGGCTGAAATAATGCTTCAATTAAAGCCTTACCTCTTTATATATTACTCATTCCCAAATGAATAATCCTTTCAGAGAAGACTTAGTCTCAAAAAATAAACCTGACCCGTGCTCTGTAGTCATTTTTGGTGCTACAGGAGATTTAGCCCATCGGAAATTAGTTCCTGCTCTTTACAATTTAACAGTTGATGGGGAATTACCAAGTGGAGTGAAGATTGTAGGGTTTGCTCGTAGGGATAAATCTGATGATACATTTAAAGATGGGCTAGAAAAATTAAATAAAGAGGTCTCTAGAAGTGGTCATGATGAATATGTGTGGGATAGATTCTCTCAGAACATTGTTTATCATCGTAGTAATTTTGATGACATTGAGGGGTATCGATCATTGGCGAAAAGGCTGGATGAAATCGATGCCGAAAGAGGAGGGAAGGGGAATCGCCTATTTTACCTCTCTATCGCGCCTGAATACTTCGATGATGTCTTAGAAAAGCTTAATGAAGTGGGTTTGAATGAAGCGGCAGAGGGCTGCTGGGCTCGCGTGATCGTAGAAAAACCCTTTGGGAAAGACCATGCTTCTGCAGAGCATCTGAACGAAGTGGTGAATAACACCTTTCATGAGAAGGATACATACCGCATAGATCATTACTTAGGAAAAGAGACGGCACAAAATATAATGGTGCTCCGCTTCGCAAATTCGATCTTTGAACCAATTTGGAATAGTGGGCATATTGATCACGTGGAGATTTCCTGCGCAGAGCACTTTGGGATGGAAGGCGGTCGTGGTGGATATTATGATTCTGCAGGAGCACTGCGTGACATGGTGCAGAACCACCTACTCCAGCTACTCTCCCTTGTGGCAATGGAGCCACCTACAGATTTAAGTCCTGATGGTGTAAGGGATGAAAAGGTGAAAGTGATTCGCTCTCTGAGAAAGTTAGACACCCCAGAAAAAGTAAGAAAAAATGTGGTGCGTGCCCAGTATACGAAGGGCTTCGTAAATGGAAATGAAGTTCCAGGATATAGAGAGGAAGATCGTGTAAATCCTGAATCAGAGACGGAGACATTTGTGGCAGTAAAGACCTACGTCGATACTTGGAGATGGAGCGGAGTACCATTTTACATTCGTGTAGGGAAGCGTTTACCTAAAAAGGCTACAGAAATCTCAATTCACTTTAAAGCCACACCGAGTGTATTATTTAACCAGCAAGGTAGTGATAAGGCGGAGGAAAATGTTCTCGTTATTAGAATTCAGCCTGACGAAGGGATTTCACTGAGGATAAATTCTAAGCTGCCTGGAGCTGCAATCCGTATGGAGTCAGTAAAGATGAACTTCCAATATTCCACTAGCTTTGGGAAAAGTAGCCCAGAAGCTTATGAGCGCCTGCTCTTAGACTCCATGGCAGGTGATGCTACGCTTTTTGCAAGACGTGATGAAGTGGAAGAAGCGTGGAAATTTGTCGACTTCATCCAAGAAGCTTGGAAAGGCCAGCATGATATTCCGTTAGCAGAATATGAGGCAGGTTCTTGGGGACCGAATGAAGCCGATGACCTGATAGAAGCTGAGGGGCAAGACTGGAGACGTTTCTAAAAGGCATAAATTGAGATAATATGACGGAACTAGGTATAGAAGTCCCTATTGAATCTATTGCTAAAGAGCTGAAAGCACTCTGGGCAGGAAACTCCTCTCGTACAAACGCGTGTATGATGAACCTCGCCGTGTTTACAGAAAACCCAGAGCATTTAGAGGATAATTCACAGGTCATATCTGAGCTAACAAAGGATCATTCCTGTAGAGCCTTATCGGTCGCCTTAGATAGACATTCGTCCGAATCAGATACCACCTTATGGCTGACCGCGCATTGTAACATGAGCAATGGGAAGAAAACGGTGTGCTGTGAACAGCTTTCCTTTCTCTTAAAGGGCTACAAGCCTGGACGTATGAGAAACACAGTTTTTGCAAATCTAAATAGTGATCTACCTCTTGTTTTCTGGTGGCAAGGTGAACTAACAGAAGTTTTTGAGCCCCAACTCTATACCCTCATAGACCGCTTTATCTTTGATAGTAGCACATGGCCAGAGCCGAAGAAAGGATATGAGAAGATCATGGAAGCGGCGGCTGAAGTGCAGAAAAGATTTACCATTCAAGATATTGCTTGGAAGCGCAGCTACAACGCTCGTATGGCTTTCGCTGCTCTTTTTGATGAGCCCATTCACAGAAAAGAATTGGTTAATATTTCCAGCGCCTCAGTTAAGGTGGGTAAAGGGTTAGAAACAACGGGGCTACTAATCCTTGCTTGGATGGCAACGCAATCCGAGTGGGAGTTTCATTCTAAGAATAGTAAGAATGCTTACAGCTTCAAGAATACAGTAGGAAATTTGATTCATACCACTCTTGATGTTGGGGGATCGGTTTGTATAGCGGAAATAGGAATGAAATCAGACAGCGCTAGCTTTTCTGTTGAATGCCGTGCGGATGAACGACACGTGTTTCATCAAAAGATAAAGACCCAAACATGCATTAGAAACTCTACCTCTCCAGCTTTAGATTTAGATACAAATGAGCTGGTAGCTATGCAACTTTCTAGAGGAGGGAAAAATGCACTCTTAAGTAAGGTGATTCCTATTCTTATGAAGCTAATGGCATAAACTTAAGCGTATATCTGAAAATATGACTTTCCTTATTACTGCGGGTCCTACTCGTGAACCTATAGATCCTGTAAGGTATTTATCAAATCATTCATCTGGTAAAATGGGCTATGCAATAGCGGCGGCGGCGGCAAAAAAAGGGCACAGAGTTATTTTGATATCTGGTCCTACCATTCTTAATGTTCCAAGTGGATGCGACCTCATACCTGTGGAGACAGCGGCTGATATGTCTCAAGCGGTTGGGAATTGGATATCTAGAGTTGACGTTGCAATCATGGCGGCAGCTGTAGCAGACTTTAGACCTGTAGAATATCAAACGCAGAAAATTAAGAAAACCACGGAAACTGACATGATGACTCTAGAGCTTATTAAAAATCCTGATATTTTAGCGGAGGCAAGAAGCATTCATGGTTATGGGGGATTACTAGTGGGCTTTGCTGCGGAAACAGAGAACGTCCTCCATAATGCTCGAGAGAAGCTAAACCGGAAAAAGTGTGACTTGATCTTAGCAAATGATGTTTCTCAACCAAATGAAGGGTTTAATTCTGATCAGAATACCATCACCGCAGTTTATCCAGATAAAGAAGTAGAGCTAGGTTCGCATTCTAAAACGCATTTAGGGGCATTAATCCTAGAGCTTTGTGAAGATTTTGTAAGGAGGTAACTAAACCTACTTTGCTAAAAGGCGGCGAAGAAGTTTAAATTACCTGAGCTTTTCAAGCTTGGTCTGTCTTTCTTGTAAGCGGTATGCGCTTAAGGCAATATTTATCGATTTGATGCAGAGGAATATTATGTAACGTTCGAACTCTCAAAGAGAACTAGAACATCCATGAAATCATTTACTAAATCAGCACTCGTCGCCGACGCCCTAAATCTAGGTCCTCATTGGGTTTATAATCAGTCCAAAATAGCTAGGGTGTATCCAGAAGGAGTGAGGCAGTATACGGATCCTGTCTCTCCGTATCACGGAAGTAAAAAGGCTGGAGACTTTACTCACATAGGTGATCAACTGTTCTTTCTACACGAGTCTATTCAGGCAAACGGGGGAGTGTATGACTCTGAGGTATGGAAAAAGGATTGGGTGGAAAAGATGTCGGATTATAAGGGGTATTTGGATTCGGCCACAAAGACTACTTTAGAAACAAAAGCAGAGAGCCCTTCTGATTCTGATGAAGTGGCAGGAGCAGGGCGATGCGCCCCTCTCTTAGATCTGGACATGCCAATGGATGAGATGATTCAAGCCGCTAAGAACCAGGCGTCACTCACTCATGGAAGCGCGGAAGTCACGGAGTTAGCAGAGTTTGTCGTGCGAACTGTTTTCGCGATCCGAGAAGGATTAGGCTTTTACGAGGCGTTTCTGAAAGCAGCTGAGATGGGGAATTATTCTGTTCTTGAGCCGATGAAGCACATTAAATCGGCAAAGACTGCTAGCACAGAAGATCATCTTAAGGTTGCAAGTGATTACGGGCTGACTTGTCACTTTACGGATGCATTCCCACTGACTCTTTATTACGCGATTCACTTCGGAGAGTCCTTTGAAGAGTGTTTAAGCTTAAATGCTCTTGCAGGAGGAGATAACACCGCGCGTGGTATCTTATTAGCTGTCTTTTTCTGTGCGCGAGATGGAGAGGTAAGTGATGTCCTCTTTAACAAGTTAAATGTGAATACTGGTAAAGAAAATCTGGAGATGGCACCAGGAGCAAATGATGTGGAGATTGATGGTAAGCATGGAAAACTCACCGGAGTTCTAGAAATGCCAGAAGGTGAAGTTTCATACACAGCAGTTTTTGCGCATTGCTTCACGTGTGGAAAAGATTTTCTACCAGAGAAGCGCATCACTCAGGCTTTAGCCAAACGTGGAATAGCGACGTTGCGCATTGATTTCTCTGGTTTAGGGAGCTCTGAAGGAGAGTTTTCTGAATCGTCATTCCTTACGAACTTAGATGACCTTGTCAGCGCATCCGATTGGCTAACTCGGAAATTCACTTCTCCTAATCTACTTGTAGGACATTCATTAGGCGGGGCTTCCGTGCTGGCGGCAGCTAAGAAGATCACTTCTGTTAAAGCGGTCGCAACGATTGGAGCGCCTTCTGATCCAGCGCATGTCGCCCACCTCTTTGAAGCGCATTTGCCAGAGATTGAAGAAAGTGGAGAGGCTAACGTAAAATTAGCTGGACGCTCGTTTACGATTGGAAAGCGGTTCCTAGATGACTTAAAGGAGCATAATCAAGAGCATGCTCTCGCTGCACTGAGCGGGGTGTCAACTCTCATTATGCACTCGCCTGAGGATGAGATTGTGCCTCTTAAGAATGCTGGAGTGATCTATTCTGCCCTTTCTCACCCGAAGTCTTTCGTTTCACTCGTAGGAGCGGATCACCTACTTACTTCCCCAAAAGATGCTGAGTATGTTGCAGATATCATTAAGATTTGGTCGGCGCATACGATCTGTGGATAGTCATCGCTGGAGAAGCTCGAAGAGGACGCTATCTAGAAAGTGAGCATCTTCAGTAATTGCCATGTGCTTTTTGAAGATAAAGTGGGCATCATCGAAGGGGATCGGGCTTCTTAGCTTAGGTTTGTCATCATAAATGACGTTCTCATCAGCGAGTGAGCTAGAGCGGATGACGGTCTCATCACCAGGTTTATAGATGGATGGAATGAGGTCACCATTTTCCTTCAGTTTAAGCTGAGCGGTAGTGCTATAAGAATCTCCGATATAGAGTGATATCTTCATGTGTGCAGGCTTAGTTTTGGCGGGAAGATCCAAGGCTTCATGGAATTGCTGAGCGTTCTTTAAACACTTTTCTAAATGGGAAAGTGCGATCTCCTTGAGCTCTCCATCAGTCTTATCTTCTCCAATGATTTTCCGTAAGATCTTAAGGTCGCCACCTGCGAGACCCCATTTTTGTTTCTTCCAAAGCTCTATGGAGAGTAAATCTAGCTTTTCCCAATTTTCATTCACGAGACCGAAATGTCTTTCTCTGGGGAACATTTCATAAATTGAGGGATACGTGCCGATCAGTTCCGGAGGGTATTGATCAACAGGAATTCCCACTGCCTTTTTAATCAGTTTATTTGGGATCTCTTTTCCTAGTATGGCATCTTTTAACGATACGACCGAGCCTTGATTTGGCACGGAGAGGAGGAATAAGTGGTTAATATGTTCAGCCCCAGACCAGTCCAGCTCAGGAAGTCCTTCTTTTGGTAATGGTTGCGCTCCATATCGTGCATAATAGCGCGAGAGAAGCCCGCCCATGGAGTGAGAAACGATATTGAACTTTATGTCGTTCAGCTGAATACCGTATCGTTTTTCCGTCTCCTTCGATACATATTTTTTCTTCTGAAGGATGAACTCGTGGAGCTTCTTCGCATTAGTAGCATTTGAAAGGCGCCAGTCATACGCAAACTGAAAACATGTGAAATGCTTGTCTCCATAGTCAGGGCTTAACGGGTAGAGTGCTTCATCGCGAAATCCACCTACGCCCAGCGTTTGCATGATGTGAAGATACGCATTCGCCTCAATGGTGAGACCAAGAACCTTATACTCAAAGCTCTTCATTACCCCATCGGGTATAAGAGGTGTTTCATACTCGCTTAAGGGAAGTGATTGTGGGCGAAGTGCGAGTGCCTGAATGCCAGCTGGAGTAGATGGGCTTAAGTAATCCCCATAGAATACACCCCAAGCACTTTGCCCTGTGTCTTTATCAACGAGGTTTGAGCCAAGCACGCCAGGGATAACGATGACTGGCGGCGTGTAAGGATCGTGGTTTTGAGCAGGAGCGGAATAGATCTTCCGAATGTTTGGGGTGTGCCCATTTTCTTCATTCTCACACGAAATAAGAGAAAGAATACTAAGAAGAATTATGGTGTGTTCCCAAAGGTTATTGCGTATATTTCTCATATGGGAGTTGTTTCTTTCTAAATGGAGCTTTTACAACCTAAAGAGCTTAAAGATTTCAACTGTTATTAAGAAGACACTGATATTAAACTCTTTAATTTTTTTAGAGTTATGGCACTTATGTAGTATGATCAAAAGCTTTCTCTGTTTACTCTCAATGATTGGGCTGTGTTATTCAGACAATTTAGCGATTGTAGAAGCAGCTCGCTCTCAGATAGGAGTAACTACTGCTTATGACCCTAGTTATAGTTCTTTGGATTACCCAAACGGAGATGTTCCATCAGAGAAAGGTGTTTGCACTGATGTTGTCATTCGCGCCTTAAGAAAGGGGAAGAATATAGATTTACAAAAAGAAGTGTATCTGGATATGAAGGCAAATTTTTCCAAGTATCCTAAAATTTGGGGACTGAAACGAACCGACCGTAATATAGATCACAGGCGTGTGCCAAATTTGATGACTTATTTTAAGAGAAAGGGCTATGCAATAAAGGTTTCAGAGAACAAAGACGATTATAAAGCTGGTGATTTAGTGACGTGTACCGTGCCACCAAATCTCCCGCACATTATGGTAGTCTCTAATAAAAAGGCTCTAGATGGCACTCCGCTCGTTATTCATAATATAGGTAGGGGGACACAAGAGGAGAACCGTCTCTTTAGTTTTAAAAT
Organism: uncultured Verrucomicrobiales bacterium; assembly: GCA_938008215.1. GTDB lineage: Bacteria > Verrucomicrobiota > Verrucomicrobiia > Verrucomicrobiales > Akkermansiaceae > WTJZ01. The sequence continues at coordinate 32,734 of CALLLS010000001.1, forward strand.
TACTGGGCACTTCCGTCTCAAATAACTTAAGTATTAAGAGAGGTAGAGATTTTCCACTACGTGCACTTCAGGCAAGGAGTGTGGGCGTAACATCACTTCCACGGCATCGAAACGTGTTGGGATATTGATTTCTTGGTTTGATGGCGGAAACGTATTCTCTTGCTCTTGTTTCAGCAGCTGAAAATATTGTAGCGCGCCTTTACGTAGTTGCTCTCGCTTCTCTTTAGTAATAGCAAGAAGAGGTCTATACTTCGTTGGAGCAAGTCGCGTCTTCACCTCTATAAAAATAAGGAGATCAGCCTTCCTAGAGATAATATCTATTTCTCCACCTTGGTCTGGTTTATAGTTTCTGAGAAGAATCTTATACCCTGAATTTTTAAGGTGCTGCGCTGCTAAGTCTTCCCCTATTTCCCCAATTTCGATATGGCTTAATTTTTCATCATTGAGCCACTCTTGATTAAGGCGCCATTTACGCTTTCTAGGAAGAAGCGTTCTCCATTGCTTTTCCGACGGGAGCGAACGTTTTCCGATGATGAGGAGATGCCCCATGACAATGAAGGGCTTCCAGATGAGCTTTAGTACCGTATCCTTTATGTTTATGAAACCCATACTGCGGGAACTCTTCTGCAATTTCCACCATATAATGATCTCGCGCGACTTTTGCGAGAATACTGGCAGCGGCAATGGAGTAACTCTTGCCGTCTCCTTTGATTAAATTCGTGGAAGGGAAGGGGAAACTAGGCACAGGGTTACCATCGATCAAGCAGTGGTCTGGCGCTTTGGGTAACCCTTTAGCCGCTCTAGCCATCGCTAGGTATGTTGCCTGAAGGATATTGTTTTTCTCAATTTCTGCGACAGAAGATTGCGCGATATTCCATAAAATTTTAGGGTCTTCTTTTATGTGCAGGTATAAGTATTCTCTTTTCTTTTCAGAGAGCTTCTTAGAGTCATCTAAAAGAGAAAGCCATTCAGGGGAATAGTCTTTTGGTAGTATAACGGACGCCGCGAACACCGGACCTGCAAGTGGACCTCTCCCTGCTTCATCAATCCCTGCGATGTTAACGCAGGAAGGAATGGTTTTCCTAATTTGTTTTTCGTATTCTAGATTTGGCATAGAGTAGGTTTCCGTTCTTTCCAAAACAGTCTTTCTCTGATTATATCGCTCTGCTTAGTTCCTGATGTAAAGTGATAAACACGAAGACAGCTTTCCTTCTCATTCCTTTTTTCCTTCTTATAGGGCGATTGGAGGCGACTCCTTTCTACTTGGACTACGAGTGGGAAGAGGAAGTTTTACCTCAGTTAGAGTATTACTGTTTTGATTGCCACGGAGATGGGGCTAATAAAGGGGGGGTAAGCTTAGATCAGTATGAATCTGTAGAGGACTTAAGATCGGATAGAGAACTTTGGTTGAAAGTAGAGAAGAGTTTGAAGTTAAGCCTCATGCCGCCTATTGATGAAGAGCAGCTTCAAGGCAATGAGGAGGAGAAGCTTTTAGAGTGGATCAATGAAGCTGTCTTTCCAGTGGATGGGGAAAACTTAGACCCTGGGCCATCACTTATTCGGAGATTAAATGTGGCCGAATATGAGAATACAATTAATGATTTGTTAGGTATAGACGTATCACTTCATCACATCCTTCCACAAGATGATACGGGTTACGGCTATGATAACATTAGTGAGGTTTTAACCATTTCCCCTACCCATTTAGATAAATACTTCAAAACTGCAGAGATCGCCTTAGATAAGGCATTCTCTAAGCGGTATTATCCTTCAAGAAAGAAGGTGAATTTTAGTAACCAAAATGGAGGGGTAGAGGTTGATAGTAATAGACGTTATATTTTTCCGAAAAATGGTCAAATTTTGACGCGCTATACTTTCCCTAAAACCGGAGAATATGAGATCAGAATTCAAGCTTCAGGACTAACCACAGAAGACGGGGTTCCTCCATTAATGCAGCTTGACCTTAATAAGAAAAAGGTAAGAAGCTTCTTTGTGACTAATAGCCTGTTCTTCTCTGAGGACACCTTTTATGTAGCGCGTGTCCAAGTGCCAAAGAAGGAAGAGCTTGAGATAGCTATTGCTTTAGAAAATAAGCTTAATACGGATTCGAAAACAGCACCACATGGGCAGCTTCATATCCAAAAAGTGGAAGTTGTAGGACCATTCCCTGCGAAAGATGCTGTCCCACCTGGGTTTTGGCGGATCGTTGGGAGTCCTGATTTGTTCGACTCTAAAGAAGAGTATCTATCCTCTCAAATCGCATATTTCTTGTCGCAAGCATTTAGAGGACCTCCATCTGAAGGTGAAACAGGTCAGTATGTAGATCTCGCTCGTTCATTGGTAAAAGGTGGCTCATCTTATATGGAGGCATTGCGTTCCACATATCTTGCGGTTCTGGTGTCTCCCAAGTTTCTCTTTAGGGAAGGAGCCTCTGTGCATGAAGGTGATAATAGGCAGGAGAAGTTTATGCTTGTTGATGAATTTACTTTGGCGAATAGACTTTCCTATTTCCTGTGGTCTATAATGCCGGACGCAGAGCTTTTTCGTCTAGCTGAACTCGGGCAACTTAGAGATAAGCTGGACGCTCAAATCAACCGTATGATAGAGAGCCCTAATTTCAGTGCTTTTATAGAAAATTACATAGGGCAATGGCTTCAACTCAGAGATGTCATAGAAGTAACACATTCTAAAAAGCATTTCCCTAATTTTTCAGACACGCTACAACCTTTAATGAAACAAGAGTCTGAGGCTCTCTTAGGGGATCTCATTGCACATGACTTACCTTTGATAAATCTTTTAAGTGCAGATTACACCTTCCTAAATGAAAGGCTGGCGGCGCACTATGGGGTAAAAGGGGTGAAGGGTAAACAATTCAGGAAGGTGAAGATAGAGAACCCTGATCGACACGGTTTGTTAGGGCATGGGTCATTTCTAATGCTGACCTCTCACCCTGATCGGAGCTCACCTGTATTACGCGGAAAGTATGTAATAGAAAACCTTCTCAATCTCGTGCCGCCGCCACCTCCCCAAGATGCGAACCAGCTAACAGAGCAGCATCTTTCTAAGGATGCTACTCTACGGCAGCAACTCGAAAAGCATCGAGAAGATCCCGCTTGCGCGAGTTGCCATAACCTAATGGATCCGATCGGATTTGGTCTTGAGCGGTTTAATGCAGTAGGGCAAGAAAGAGAGGAATATAGTAATGGTAAGCCAATTTCTACGGCGGGGGCACTCTACCGAGGAGAGAGATTTAATGGTCCAGCCACACTTCGAGAGCAGTTAACGACACACTATGAGAAGGATTTTTATCTCGCGGCAATTGAAAATATGTTAATCTACGCTACTGGTAGAGGCATGGAGTGGTATGACCGAGGTACCATAAATTCCATCTATCGTAAATCGAAAGCCGATAAAGGAAAGACGAGAACGATTATTAAAGAGATAATTCATTCAGCCCCTTTCCAGAAAAGGCGTGTAAAATCCAATTAATGAAAAAGAGAAGACAGTTCCTCAAAGGATTAGCGACAACCCTTGCTTTGCCGATTATGCCGAGCTGGGCAAAAGAAACTCAGTCCGCGCAATCTATAAAAAGAATGGGGTTTGTCTATATCCCAAATGGAGTGAATACGGATTCTTGGTTTAGTAAGGATCAAGAGAACCTTGCATCATCTTTAAAGCCACTAGAACCCCATAAAAATGACTTCTCCATTTTGCGGAACCTTGAGTGCAGTAAGGCTAATGCTAACGGAGATGGAGCTGGTGATCACGCTCGCGCTAACGCGAGTTTTTTAACAGGGTGTCAGGCAAGGAAAACAGCTGGCGCAGATTTAAGAGTAGGTGCATCAGTGGATCAAATCGCCGCGCGCGAAATCGGCCATACTACACGTTTTCCGTCACTAGAGCTTTCTACTACCAAAACGAGAAGGTCAGGTAGGTGTGACTCAGGGTATTCTTGCGCGTATCAATATAATCTTTCATGGATTAATGACTCCACCCCAGCGCCAGCGGAGAATAACCCACGCCAAGCATTCGAAAAGCTCTTTGGATCAGGTAACAAAGAGCAAGATCTGAAGCGCCTCAATATGCGAAAATCTATTCTGGATTTTGTGAAAGAGGATGCTGCCTCCATCCAAAAAAAACTGGGGAGTGAGGATCAATCAAAGCTAGAAGAGTATCTTACTTCTGTGCGTGAGATAGAACAAAGAATAGAATCTACAGAAAAATATCAAATTGAAGTGCCAGAAGGTGCCATCCAGCCTAAAGGGATCCCGGATTCATATCGTGAGTATATTCGGATGCAGTTTGATATTATGAAACTCGCTTGGCAGACGGATCTTACTCGTATTTCGACTTTTGTTATGGGGATGGAAGGTTCTAGCCGATCTTTTCCTGAGATCGGAGTATACGGTAAACACCATAATTTATCACACCATCGAGGAAATGAAGAAAGTAAGGATGCCCTAGCAAAGATTGATGTCTTTTACGCACAAGAGTTCGCCCGATTCCTCAATATATTAAAGTCCACTCCTGATGGTGCAGAGGGGGAGAGTAATTTACTTGAGAATTCCATGGTGCTCTATGGTGGCGGAATAAGGGACGGGAATCAGCATAATCACTCAGATTTGCCTCTGGTTTTAGCGGGACACGGAGGTGGATCGTTAAGTCCTGGAGAAATGCATTGGGCAGCTGAAAACACTCCGCTTACAAACCTCTATCTTGGCTTACTTGATAAAATGGATATTAGCATCCCACGAATCGGAGATTCATCAGGTATGCTCAAAATTTGATAGCGATTATAAAGCCTGCTTGTAATAGCGATTGACTTGATTGAGGAAGTTTTGCCACTTTCGCCCTGGACGCCCGTTATCCATAAGAAAGTGGGGACAGTTTTTATTCGCTTTTGAGTATCCTCTTCTTGGCCACTTATAGTGAGGAACGACGCGGCTGACAGGGATTTTATGTTTGTGGCATAAATAGGCGGCAAGTCTGGCTGTTTTATCCGTTGTAGCTGATCTACTATTTCCAGGGTTCTCACACATCTCTATCCCTATCGAATATTTATTACCTGTGCCGCGGTAGTTTTCCGCATGGTTTCCTTGTTCCGTTGTTGGTAAATGCTGAACCGCTCTATATTCATCCGTGGTGTAGTGCCAACCAATAGCACCTAGAGCACCGCGACGTAAAGCAAGGGAGTGACGTAAGGCATCGGCACCTTTACTCCAGTTTTGGGTAGAGTGTATAGTAACATAAAGAGGGCGCATCGTTTCATTTCTTCTCCCTCTAGCACTACGTGAGAGAATCTCTTGTTTGACGTTTACGGAGCGGTATAGTTGATAAAGACTGCCTTTGTTTACAGTGCTACTTGAAGACCTCCCGTAATAACTAGATGAATTGGAGCGAGACCGTTTAACGGGTTCATTTCCAGTGCATCCCGAAATGACAAGGGCGCAACCTACAAGAAGGAGAAAGCGGTAGGTAGTAAAAGTGTGAAAATTCATAAACTGATAAAGTGGTTTAGAAGGTAGGCTTATTTATGGTCAATGGAATAATTTTTTATTCGTGTTTATAGGAAGTCAGACCATATTGCATGTTCTTCTATGTTAATAAGAGATGCTCCAAGTAGTGGTTTTGTTCACCAAATCATGAATTTATTTGAGAAAATTAATTTCTCTAACAAAAAATCACTACTTGTCGGCTCAATTTGTGAAGAGGGTAGTGCGGTATCTTTAGCCTCTTTAAGTGGAGTTTTAGGTGAGAAATACACCGCATGGGTAACCGTTCCTAATGCGAGAAAAAGAGAGAGCTTGAGGAATGAACTCTCTGACTGGGGCATGAGGGTGTATTGCTTACAAGATAGTGACCATCATTTCTCAGGTGAGTTCTCTCAAACGGAGATTTTGCAAAAACTGGTGAATGGTGAGAGTGGGATTCTATTACTTCCTAGAGATTGGTATACGATAGAGTGTGTTGCAAAAGACTCGCTGATAAGGAATCAAAATAATCTCTCAGTCGGCGACACTCTCGATTTAGATCAGTTAAAGGAGGAGTTAGTAGACGCTGGGTATGAGCGCGTATCAACAGTCTTTCGGCAGGGGCAGTTTGCGATTAGAGGTGGGATCCTCGATATTTTTTCTCTAACAACTTCGATTCCGATTAGGATAGAACTTTTTGATGTAGAGATAGAATCGATAAGAGAGTTTGATTTAGACACGCAAATCTCCTCGCGCCAGCTTAAGGTGTGGAAAAATCAATTGTCACCTTCAGAAGAAAATGGACTTTTGAGCGATTATCTTCGGGAAGGTGATGTGATTGTTGGTTTTGAAGAGGATGCGCTACTAGAAGCTGATCTCGCGCCGCAGATCATCCTGTCTTCTAGCCCTATTGGCTTTGATGTGGAATTGGAAATTCAGGGGAGCCCGTTTCCGGCATTGAACCCTGGAGACTTCGTGATGCAAGAGGCATCCAACACTCTAGTGAGAGAGCAGCTCCGCTCTTGGGCAGAGGATGGATGGGAAATTATTTTATCTTCTAGTCAAAAAGGGGAGCGAGATCGTTTTTTTGAAATCATTGGTGAGGTGTGGCGAAAGCATAAGCAAGTTAAGGTTTCAGACTTACACTTAATGCATACCCTGATATTACCTTCGGCAAAGATGGCGATGGTGTCTCTGTCTGAGATCTTTGGGCGGTTTCAAGTGAAACCTAGAGTAACAGCGCAGGCCGACTTTTGGCAAAACGCTTCTTCCCGCCACGCAAAAACAGAGGAGCTTGTTTCGGGAGAACTCGTGGTGCATGCCGAGTATGGTGTCGGGCAGTTATTAGAGGTTTCTGATCCAGAGGGAGATGAAGAATCGATTCAAATAGAATACCATAATGGTGCGGTTCTAGAAGTTCCCATTGGGCAGTCTCATCTGGTGGCGAAGTATGTGGGAGTGGGCACGGTGAAGCCTAAACTTTCAAAGCTAGGAGATGCAAGGTGGGCTAAGCTTAAGGAAAAAGCGCAGAGCTCCGTGATGGATTACGCTGCACGCATGTTACGCGTGCAAGCGGAGCGATCCGCAGAAGAGGGGACTCCTCATCCTCCGGATACGAAGTGGATGTGGGAGTTTGAAAGCTCCTTCCAATACCAAGAAACACCAGACCAGCTCACTGCAATTCAGGATGCAAAAATGGACATGGAGTCCCCTTTTGCGATGGATCGGCTTGTGTGTGGTGATGTGGGGTTCGGTAAAACAGAAGTGGCGATCCGCGCGGCTTTTAAGGCGGTGTGCGGTGGATATCAGGTCGTTATGCTCGCCCCTACAACGGTTTTGGCAGAACAACATCACCGAACGTTTTGTGAGCGAATGAGTATGTATCCAATACAGATAGATCTCCTAAATAGATTTAGAAAACCTTCAGAGGTCAGAGACACGCTTGAAGGATTACGAGACGGCTCAGTGGACATCGTAATCGGCACACATAAAGTGCTTTCAGAGGCGGTGACTTATAAGAATCTAGGATTGGTTGTGATCGATGAGGAACAACGGTTCGGGGTGATGCATAAAGAGAAGTTCAAGGAGCGGTTCTCTCAGGTGGATATGTTAACGCTCAGTGCCACACCAATACCACGAACGCTTTACCTCTCTCTGATGGGCGCCAGAGATATGTCTGTGCTGAATACCGCACCAGCAAACCGTAATCCAGTGCAAACCCAAGTCCTAGAATATGATGAGGGCATCATCCAGAGGGCAGTAGAGAGAGAGCTTAACAGAGGTGGGCAAACCTTTATTCTCCATAATCGGGTGAAGACCATTCACCATCTAGCTAAAAGAGTCCGAGAGCTTGTTCCTCATGCGCGCATTGTGGTGGGGCACGGACAAATGGAACGGCATGAACTGGAGGATGTGATGCACACCTTTGTGGAGGGAAAGGCGGATGTTCTTATCGCTACCACCATCATCGAATCAGGAATTGATATTCCAAACGCTAATACCATTCTTATTGATCGAGCCGATCTCTTTGGGCTCTCAGATCTTTATCAATTACGCGGGCGTGTGGGGCGTGCAAACCTACAAGCTTATGCCTACCTCCTCTTACCTAAAAAGGAGTTATTTACAGGAGACGCCAAGAAACGCGTGTCTGCTATTAAGCAATTTACGGCGCTGGGCTCAGGCTTTAAAATAGCGATGCGTGACCTAGAAATACGTGGCGCAGGAAACCTTTTAGGCACTAAGCAAAGCGGGCACATCGCCGCCGTGGGGTTTGATCTCTATTGTCAGCTTTTAAAGGAGTCCGTGGCTAAGCTGAAAGGAGAACGCTCGGGAGTGAGAGCAGATGTGACACTCAGGCTAGACTTTGTTACCTTTGCCGAATCGCGCTACAGTCAAGAGAGTAAGACGAGCCCTGCCTTTATTCCTGTAAGTTACCTCTCAAATGGTAAAGAACGTTTGGTGGCGCACCGTCGTTTGTCTCTGAGTGAAAGCATTAAAGGGATCTCAGAAATTGAGGCGGAGTGGAGAGATAGATACGGAAGACTCCCGCAATCTGCTAAAAACTTACTCATGGTAACTCGAATTAAACTCTATGGAGCACTCGCTGAGGTGGATTCCATAGAGGTGAAAGGAGAGCGTGTAATGATCTCCCGTAAAGGCGGCTTCATCACTCTTGCTAAAGGGGCTTTCCCGCGTCTGGAAAAGAAAAAACCAAACGCAAAACTCACGGAGCTAGAAGGGCTAATGAAGGATTTGGTAGCAGGTTTTTAGGATGCTAAGATCATAGTTTCATACGTTTTATGCCGAATTTTTTCTTGTTATACCGGATTTGAATTCTGTGTGTTTTTATTCACTTGATTCATGTTCCCACCGTTAAATTCTGAGCGATACCAAGCGTAACGCAAATGTAGAAAGAGTAGCCTTGATAAAAAGCTAATTACGCATCATTGTTAAATAATGATAAAATACATCTTTTACTTTTTGCTGACTCTGGTGAGTTTAAGTCAGCAATCTTCACCTGCATGGTCTACTCTGTTTATCTCACAGCCTAAAGCAGCCATTCAAGGTAAGCAGGATGAAGAGATCGGTTACTGTACAAACCACGAATTTCTTGACAATAAACTACAAGAAGAATCTGAGAAGGATACAAAAACTGCATTAGATGAAGAATGGGCACGACAGGATTTAGCAATGAGTGACGCCACGCCATGGAGACCTTATGAGACCTATGCTTGGACAGAGTCTCCCATAGAGCTAGGTGGTGGGTCTATGACTAAAGAACAGCTTCAAGCAAATCTAGATGTAGCGGGTTTAGCCCCTGGAGGCATTATAGCTGATATCATCAACACAGGCATATATATATCTGACGCAAACTGGATTGGGGCAGCAGGTTCAGGAGTAGGAGCCATTCCATTTTTAGGGACGGCAGTTGCAGGTGCTAGGTTGGGTTCTAAAGTAGGAGATGTAGCTAAAATTGGAGATTTCACAGGCACAGTTGGTAGAACAATCAAAGGATTTGATAATAAGGGTAAATTTACTGAGATTCTTTTGTCAGATGGAGGGACTACTCTATGGATTTCAGAAGGTGCAATAACACTAGATGACGTAATAGGTGCTTATGTAAAAAGGGATCCTGACAAAAAGATCCATATACTTAGTGGTGCACATGGAAGACCTGATGGTGAAATTATTTCAGATGTAAGTCTACTCAGAGATGATTTAGATGCCTTTGATAATACAGTTCAAATCTATGATATTACAAATGCACCTCCAAATACAGTTTACAAATTACTGAAAAGTGGTGAAACAGTCGTTACAGCTTTTTGCGATGGTAAACCATGCCTAGAAAAAATACTCAAAGAAGTTAAGTGACAGTTAACCCTCTAGTAGTGCGGGATCACAAGAGCAGATAGGGTTTCGGTCTCCTGCCACGTTATCGATCCGGCTTACAGATGGCCAACGTTTATTGTGAATCAGCGCCTCAAGAGGGTATGCTGCTTTCTCTCTGGAGTATGCAGCGGTCCAATCACCTTTGATTAGGTCTTGGGCTGGGTGTGGTGCATTCTTAAGAGGGCTTTCTTCGTAAGAGATCTCACCAGACTGAATACTTCTTATTTCCTCTCTGATGGCGACCAGGCTTTCAATAAAGCGGTCTAGCTCTCGCACTGACTCAGATTCTGTAGGCTCGATCATGAGCGTGTTCGCAATCGGCCAGGAGAGGGTAGGGGCATGAAATCCGTAATCCATGAGACGCTTCGCAATGTCTTCTGCCGTCACTCCCGTTTCTGCTAGCAGCCCTCTTACATCGATGATGCATTCGTGTGCCACTCTTCCACTCGCGCCTTTATAAACGACCGGGAAATGCGGGTTTAATTTGGTAGCAAGGTAGTTTGCAGAGAGAATGGAATAGAGCGTAGCTTTCTTTAGCCCTTCCGCGCCCATCATTGCTATATACATCCACGAGATAGCATTGATACTTCCATTTCCGTAGGGAGCGGCTGAAACAGCAAGACTTCCCGCATTCTCAGGGTTTGTAGGGAGATGTGGAATAAGGTGTTTCGCTACACCGATAGGACCAGATCCTGGACCACCACCACCATGTGGAATACAGAAGGTTTTGTGTAGGTTCAGGTGGCAGACATCTGCGCCGATGAATCCTGGAGAGGTAAGACAGATTTGGGCGTTGAGATTTGCTCCATCTAGGTAAACCTGCCCACCTGCTTCATGAATGAGTTGGCAATGCTCCTTCACCCCTTCCTCAAAAACTCCATGCGTAGATGGATAAGTGATCATGAGAGCCCCTAGGTTTTCACGGTGCTCTTCTACTTTCGCTTTTAGGTCTTCTGCGGAGATATTTCCATTTTCATCACATTGCACCGCCACTACGGAGAATCCTGCCATGACGGCGCTGGCTGGGTTCGTGCCATGGGCAGAGGTTGGGATAATGCAGACTTTTCGGTTCTCTTGCCCTTGGGTATCAAGATACTTCCTAATGGCGAGTAGTCCTGCGAATTCGCCCTGTGCGCCAGAGTTAGGCTGGAAGGAAACAGCGGAGAAGCCTGTGAGCAGGGCTAACCAGTCTCCAAGTTCATTCATCATGGTGTCATATCCTGCGCGTTGGAGGCGCGAATATGGATGGACATCCATGAGTTCACCCCAACTCATGGGCATCATTTCTGCGGCCGCGTTAAGCTTCATGGTGCATGAACCAAGCGGGATCATGGCGTGATTTAGGGCGAAGTCTTTTTGCTCTAGCTTAGCCATGTAACGCATCATTTCCGTCTCCGTATGATAGAGGGAGAAGATACTTTCTGTTAGAATGCGATCCTTTCTTTTGAGGTGGGAGGAGACTGTTCCTAAAACTTGTTTTTTAGGGGCGTTTTCCAAGCCAAGAATATCGTAGAGTGATTCGAGATCATCAATGGTGTGTCCTTCTCCAAAGGCGAGTGCGATTTCGTTTTTTCCTGTTATTCTCGCTTCAATTTCAATAGAAGTTGAAGGTGCTGTTTTTACGCGAAACCCACCGAAGTAATCTTGCTCAATGACTTCAAAGCCTGCTTTTTTAAACGCTTGAGCGGTTGCTTGAGCTCGCCCTTGCACTTCTAGAGCGATTTTGCGAAGTCCTTCTGCTCCATGATAAAGAGCGTAAAAAGTGGCGAGAACCGCCGGTAGAACTTGCGCGGTGCAGATGTTAGAAGTCGCCTTTTCACGACGGATGTGTTGCTCACGTGTTTGCAACGCCAGGCGATACGCTGAGCGTCCTTTGGAGTCATTGGAGATACCTACTACACGACCAGGAAGTTTTCTTTGGTATGACTTAGAAGCCGCGAGGAAAGCAGCGTGCGGTCCACCGCATCCCATGGGGAGACCTAAGCGTTGTGTAGAGCCTATGCAGATTTCGGCACCCATTTCAGCAGGAGACTTAAGAACCGCGAGAGCGAGTATATCTGCGCAGAGTATAGGAACGATTTTATCTTCCTTCGCTACTGTGCAGAGATGCGTCCAATCAGAGATTCCACCGTAGGTGTTTGGATATGCTCCTAGGAAGGCAAAAAGGTGGTCGGTCTTTTCTGGGAGTCCCTGAGAAACATTCCAATCTTCTGCGTGGAGACCAATCGCCTGAAGGCGAGTTTTAATGACTTCCTTCACCTGTGGGTGACAGAGGGAGTCTAGCAGTAGAGTGTCAGCCTCTTTTTTTCTACTGTTCGTGTAAGCCATGGAAACCGCTTCTGCTGCTGCGGTGGCTTCGTCTAGGAGGGAGGCGTTTGCGACATCAAGACCAGTGAGACTGGTGATCATCGTTTGAAAGGTCATGAGCACTTCCAGACGGCCTTGTGCTATCTCCGCTTGGTATGGAGTGTAAGCAGTATACCAGCCAGGATTCTCTAAGATATTTCTCTGAATCACCGCAGGCATATCGGCAGGGTAATACCCTTGACCGATGAAGCTAACAGGTGCGGGATCTTCTGCGAAATACCCTTTAAGACGTCGGTGCGCCTGACGCTCTGTTAGTGCAGAGGGTAAATCTTTAAGTTCTTCTTTAAGCTCGTTCCTGATAGAAGCAGGAAGACACTCAGAGGTGAGTTCATCCCATGAACTTAGATCTATCTGAGAAAGGAGTTTTTGTGCTGTTTCCTCAGAATACCCTAGGTGACGCGTAGAAAAGTCTGACATCTAAATTATGAGCCAATGTGTTTTCCGTAATCTTCTGCGGAGAGTAAAGTTCCTTCGCCTGAAGCTTCAATCTTTGCAATCCAGCCGTTACCGAATGCGTCTTCATTGATAAGCGCTGGATTTGCTTCTAGATCTTCATTTATAGCCACTACTTTTCCAGAGACTGGGGCGTAAATGTCTGATGCGGATTTTACGGATTCCACTACAGCGATGACGTCACCAGCTTCTACTTCTCTGTCTAGTTCTGGAAGCTCTACGTAAACAATGTCGGTAAGTTCTTGTTGGGCGAAGTCTGAGATGCCGAATGGGCTAGGCTTTTCATCGAGGTTAATCCACTCGTGACTGTCTAGGAATTTATAGTTGGATGGGATGCTCATGGTAAGTAATGTTTTTAGAGGTCTCGCACAGAGGCGCGGAGGCAAAGAGTTTTTGTGATTTATTAGCCTATGGAAGTCGTTATTAATTAAGTTTGGTCCAAAGTGACTGAGTAAAGATTCTTACTTCTTCTGGAAAGGAAGAGTAGTTGTTTTGATGGGGAATTTCTTTCCACGTATCATCATATCGAGATTTGTTGATGTAAACTCATTTTTTACCCAAGCAAGACCAATTGTATTTGCATAATGAGGAGGGCGTCCGCCCGAACTTACTTCGCCTACTTTTTCCTCTGCTTCGTTTACGATGTCATACCCAGTCCGCGGGATGGGCCCAGAAGAGGTGAATGCGATGAGAGTTTGATCAGAAAGAACGTTTTTTAAGAGTGCTTCTTTCCCTCTAAAGGTTACTTCTTTATTGAGTTTTACCGCGAATTTTAATCCTGCGGCAAGTGGAGACTTATCACGCGCTAAGTCTTGACCATTGAGTGGGAGTCCCGCTTCTAGTCTGAGACTGTCTCGCGCGACCAGCCCGCAAGGAGTAATTCCTAGCTGCATTGCTTTCTCCCAAAGCTTTTTGCCTTCGGCAATGCTCCCAAACCATTCAAACCCATGTTCTCCAGTGTATCCTGTGGTGGCGATAATAGGGTCGCTTTGTATAATGTTATTTCTCTTAGCGGGAATCTCTGTGCCGATGAGTTCTGGCGCAAGCTTTGCGACAGCAGGCCCTTGGATCGCGAGTCCTATGACCTCTTTCCTCCAGTCTATTTCTACATTTGTAGGGCAAGAGTCCTTTAAAATACTCACGGCTTCCTCTGCGCGAGCACCATTAAAGATGATAAAAAATTCATCCTCCGCTAACCTATAGAGCAGGAGGTCATCGATGACACCTCCTTCATCATTAAGCAGAAAGGCGTAATGAGAGCGCCCTTCTTTAAGTTTAGTGACATCATTAGTGAAAAGAGAGTGCAGGAATGTTTCAGCCTCAGCTCCCTTTACAAACACTTGCCCCATATGAGAAATATCAAAGATGCCAGCGTGCTCTCGGACGGCAGTATGCTCATGAGCGGCGCTTGAATAAAAAAGGGACATTTCCCATCCTGCAAACTCACCCATTCTGGGATTCAATGCAAGATGCTGTGGGTGAAGTGGAAGTTGATTCATTAGTTTCTAAGTAAAACTTACAGAGCATACACAGAATGCAATTAAGAATACTGTAACCTAAAGAAAAAAATAACAAGAGTGTTTGCAACAGCCCTTCTAAAGTGTAACCGATTCCATAAACTAATATAAAATTCATGAGAACACATCATTGTAATGAACTGAGAGCATCGCATGCGGGAGAAACCGTCACCATCATTGGATGGATTAATACCGTGCGTGACCAAGGTGGTGTGATCTTCGTGGATTTACGTGACCGTGAGGGTATTACGCAATGTGTTTTTAGAAGTGAGGTCTCAGCAGAGGCGGCAGAGATGAGTCATAAGCTACGAGCAGAAGATGTAATTCAGCTCACGGGAAAATGTGAAATGCGCCTTAAAAGTGATGATGTGGATACGACGAACGCGAACCTAGAAACTGGTGAGATCGAAGTAGTGACTACTGAGTTGAAGGTCGTGAACAAGTCGGAAGTATTACCCTTTCACCTGGATAAGGAACTCTCCAATGAGGATCTCAGAATGAAGTATCGCTACTTAGATCTTCGTCGCCCTCGCATGGCGAATAATATTCGCACCCGTCACCGTGTAGCGAAGGCTACTCGTGACTTCTTAGATGGAGAAGGGTTCATAGAGGTAGAGACACCTATTCTTTCTAAGTCTACTCCAGAGGGTGCGCGTGATTTTCTGGTTCCCTCACGCTTACAAGCAGGTAGCTTTTATGCTCTTCCACAAGCGCCACAGCAATATAAGCAGCTCTTGATGGTCGCTGGTATCGAGCGCTATTTTCAGATTGCTAAGTGTTTCCGTGATGAGGATTTGAGAGCAGATCGTCAGCCTGAATTTACGCAGATCGACATGGAAGCCTCCTTCGTAGATCAAGAGGATATTATGGGTCTTATTGAAGGGCTTCTCGGAAAAGTGTTTAAGGAATCCATCGGGACAGATATTCCAGCGAGTTTCGAGCGCCTTACCTTTAAGGATGCCATGAATACTTATGGGTCAGATAAGCCTGACCGTCGCTTTGGAATGAAAATGGTAGATCTTACAGATACCTTTGAGAACTGTGAATTTAAGGTTTTCTCTGGCACAATTAAGAATGGGGGAGTGGTAAAAGCGATTAACGTAAAGGGCTTTGCTGACATTTCTACAGGACAAATCGATAACTTGACTAAGCTTGCTCAAGAGCATGGTGCAAAGGGTCTAGCCTACATCCAAGTCCGTGGTGACGAGCGTGATACGTGGCGCTCTCCCTTCGTTAAACGTCTCACCGATGAAGAGCTCAATGAAATGAAGGAACGTCTGAATATAGAAGCTGGAGATCTTATTCTCTTCGCCGCTGATAAATGGCAGCCTGCATGTGAAGTCTTAGGGCGTATCCGCTTAGAAGTCGCGGAATTACAAAATCTTCTAGAAGGAAATACGGATCTAAATTTCCTATGGGTAACAGAGTTTCCACTAGTGGAATATAAAGAAGAGGATGATAAGTGGCACGCGGTGCATCACCCCTTCACGCGACCTTTAAAGGAAGATGAGGATAAGCTTCTAGCAGGAGAACTAGAAGGACTTCGTGCCCAAGCGTATGACGTGGTGCTTAATGGGTATGAGATCGGAGGAGGATCCATCCGAATTCATGAAGCAGATCTTCAGGAAGCTATGTTTGACGCCATTGGAGTGACTCCTCAGGAAAAAGAAGAGATGTTTAATCATATTTTGGATGCCTTTAAGTATGGAGCTCCCCCACATGGCGGAGTGGCTCTTGGTTTAGATCGCCTCGCCATGTTAGTATGTGGAGAGAACTCTATCCGCGAAGTAATGGCCTTTCCGAAGAATAATAAGGGAATGGATATAATGACCGATAGTCCCGCGAGAGTAGACCCTACTCAGCTTCGCGACCTCCGTATAAAAACAGTTGCTAAGAAGGAAGAAAAAGAAGCATAGTCTCTTTCATGAAAGCTCCTGCGTGTTGGATATCCTTATTATGTCTAGCCACCGTGATAGCGGAGGATATGCCATATGGTGTTGAATTTGTCGCGGGTATTCGGTCTGGCTATTTACAAAAAGGTCTCAATCTCGCAGATGATCTGATAGACCTTCAGTTCCAATCAAATATCACTCTTAATAAGTCGACCACCTTGACAGTGGCAGCGTGGCAAGGGGCTGAAATTTCAGGCGCCTTCCAAGAGTTTGGGGCGCAAGTAGGTCTCACGAAAGATTATAAAGCGTTCTCTCTGAGTGCAGAGCTCTCCTATTATAGTTTTGAGAGCACAATAATGGAAAGTGGTGCCGAATTCATGCTAGGTGGAGATTATTACTTTTCAGATTATTTTAGCCTCTATGCAGGGGTGGGATACCACGACGGTGCAGAATCTATTGTCGGTCAGGCAGGAATCAGTGGGACTCAACGCCTGAATGATGATTCATTTTTAGAACTAAAAGCGGAATTAAATGTCGCTGATTCATACTTTGGAAGAGATGGACTGTATGCTCTGACCTCTAGATTAAGCTACACCTACAATGTAAATTCTACCTTTTCACTAACCCCATTTGCCGCTGCTACTATTCCATTAGATGATGGAAGCTCAGATCTTTCTGGTGGAGTCTGGATAGAAGTGTTTTTTTAATGGCTCTAAAATATTACTCTAAGAAGCTAGATTCTGGAAAAAATTGCCTATTTGTATAGCCATGTACAGGCTAGGTAGAAAGGAAAATACTAGACAATAGAGATATTTAAGCTTATTTAATAATTTATAACAATTAACTAAATATGAATTCTATAAAGCTAATAACTATCTCCGCTTCTCTAGCTATAGGTGCTCTTCTTTCCTCATGTGTCAGACCTATTCAACAGCAACAAGCGAGCCCATACGGTCAGGCACAGGCAACAAGCACAGCGAACCCTTATGGCGTTCCTCAAGTAACGTCTAACACAGTTGGTGCATACCCTACTACTTCCACTACGCAGTATCCAAGCGCTTCTGCTGCTCCCGCGGGCACAGAATACCCTAGTGCACCAGCGACAACAGCATATCCAGCTGTTAACCCTACATCAGCTTCAGGATCTAGCTACACGATTCAAAAAGGTGATACTCTCTATGGAATTAGCCGCAAACTTGGAGAGAGCGTAGATGCAATCCAGTCTGCAAACGGAATGAGCGGAACGACGATTTATGCTGGTCAAACATTAGCTATTCCACAATAGCTTTTAGTAGCTTGAGTGATTTTAGATTAGATTTTTTAAAAAGAGAGGGGGCTCTATGGTCCCGTCTCTTTTTCTGTTTAATGATCGTTCATTCGGCGTATTGCGAAACAGAGATTCTCTCAGACGCTCGAAAGGCATTATCTTTAGGGTTTCCAGAAAAAGCTCTTAACATTCTTAAGCAGCAGAAAGATTCTTCTGAATTATCAAAGGCAGATAAAGAAGAGTTACTTCTCATAGAGTTAGAAGTGCTCGTTAGGTCAAGCGCACTGCCTCTTTTAAATCGTAGAAAGTATAATGAACTAAGCTCTGGTAAGCAACCGCAATTACAGTATTGGTTAGCATTAGATGATATAAAAAGGAAAGAGTATGCAGAATCTTTAGAAATACTAGCCGACTTAGCATCAGATAAAAACCATCCTTATTTTGAGTCAATAATCAGAAATATCTCTAAAATTTATACTGAGTTGGGAAATAAGGAAGAAGCAATTCATGTTTTAGCTCAACTAGATGAAACTGACCCACAAGTTGTTTTCCAGAAAGTAGAGATTTTCATGGATACAGGGAGGCCAGAAGAAGCGAAAGAACTTCTGCAGAGGATTGATATGACTTTAGATTCGCCGCATAGAGATATTATACAGGCAAGAATCCTCTATCTAGAAGGCGATTTAAAAGGGGCAAGAGAACTACTTGCTTCGCGTCAATTTTCTCCATTTTCTCCCAAAGGAAGGGAAGCATTGAGTTTTCTATCTCTTCTTTATTCAGAAGAAGAAAATCCTAAATGTTTAGCGCTAATTAAGGATGTTATCCAGCATGCGGCATCATCAGATCCACTCTCGGCTTACTTTGACCAGTTACTGCTTTCTACCCAAAAGTTTCCAGGAGAAAGAGAAAAGACTTTAGAGTCTCTAGAATCTTACAAAACAAATGATAGAGAGATTCAGCCGTATATACTTTTTACAAAAGCACAGTTGAACGATGATTTAAATTCTAAAATACCGCTCTTGCATAGAATATATGCAGAATTTAGTGAGCATCCATTAGCTGAAAAGGCATGCTTTGCTAATACTTTATTAGTCTCAGAGCTTGAAGATGAGAGAGAAAGGCTCGATTGGTTAAAAAAAATAGCAGAGTTTGCGCCCAATAATTCTCTTAGAGCAAAAATATATGGTCTTATTGCTGAACGTGAGAATTACAAACTTGGGTGGTATGCGAAGGCGCTTAAGGTAGCTGGTAGTAACCAGTTACCTAGCCTAAAGGTGAATTATAATTTAGCCCAATTTGAGTCTAACACTGGAGGGAAACCATTTCTCGTTTCTGGAAATGAGTCCGCTACTCTCCTTCTAGAAAAAGCATTAGCTTCTAAATTGCGAGATCCTAAGAATGCAAAAATATGGTTAGAGGAGTTTTTTTCAAAACAGGAAGATCACCCTAGAGTAGCAGAAGCACATTTGAATTTAGCTGAGCTATTACTTCAGTCAGAAGATATTCAAACTCAGTTAGGAGCAAAGGGGCATTTGGAAACCATAAGATCTCTTTATTTGAACAATCTGGAGGGGAAAGAGCGTTATTATGAGGCACAATTACGGATAGCGATCTTAGAAAAAGATTTGGAAGAAATTAATCAACTTGTCGAACGCAGTGAACTCAGTAAGTCGATCCTCTTTCAATTAGGATATATACTTTATGAAGGTGGGTATCCTGAACAAGCAAGTAGAGCATTTCAGGGGCTGTCAAATAAGGAACTTTCAACTTATGAGAATGAATTACAAGAATACTACATCGCATTATGCCACTTTAAGATAAGTACGGAAGAGTATGAAGCTGATAGTATAAAGCGTTTAGATGCGCTAACGAGAAGTAAACAGCTGAAAATTAGAAATGGAGCATTAAATATCCTATCTGGATATTATGTAGGGAAAGCAGATTTAAAGAACGCACTAAAATACCTAGACCAATTGCCCAACTCATCAGATAAGGATTTATTGAAAGCAAAGGTCTTAAGCCTATCTCTGGATAAGAAAACTCTTGATGAAGCTGGGGCTCTTTATGAAAAAAACTATAAAGATTCATCACTAGCGTTACTGAAGCGTTATCAAATCACCCTACAATATAGCATTTTTCTTACTGATAATGAGAAAAAGAATGAGGCATTAGATCTTTACTATCAGGTCGCTAATTTTGAGGTCTTAAGTGAGCCTAAATCGAGAGCAGGGTGGGACATCTATAGAAGAATAGGAACTAAGGGTATTAATCTCTTAGAGACCTCAGGAAACTGGCTCACTGCTTATAAATTCGCTCAGCTTTTAAGCCGTTCTAACTCTCCAGATAAAAAACTCTTTGCTGATAAAGCGAAGGAAATCTCACTTAAGCACATTTTGTGGGATGAGGAATGATTAAGATGATACTACTCTGCCATTTTTGACATCTAAAAATAAATTATAGACACTAACAAAAGCTGGGAAAAGATTGGATAGAATGCCTACAGAGTCATTCTTCCCGAGAGTAAAGTAACTTAAGAGGCAAATAGAACCAAATACTGACATAATCCAGAATGCTCGCGGCATGGTAACTTTTTTAGCTTTTTTAGTGGCATAGAGTTGGACGAACCATCGCGACCCAAACATGGCGACTCCAAAGTAACCGATAATTTTCCATGGAGTTAAAGTGAGATCTCTTCCAAAGAGGCGCCCTTCAAAGAAAATTTGATCCAGAGGTCCGTCATTCAAGTTTACAGAAGCTATAAGAGTAATTACATCACTAAGCATAGAAGTGAGTTATTCTAGGTAAGAATTTCTGAAAAGTAAAAAGTATCACTCTAAGGAGATATACTAGGTAAGGCGACTATTGACAAAGCGTCTCTCCCCTAGTTTTTTAAGTTTGTGATAGGGGTAATAGATTCAGGTTTAGGAGGGCTTTCTGTTCTCAAGGAAATTCATCACTTGATGCCAAATCATTCTCTTCATTACATCGGAGATTCTGCATGGTGTCCATATGGGAATAAGTCTTACCCTGAAATCCAGAAACGTGTTTCTGGAATCATAGATTACCTCATAAGTAATAAGGCTGAGATCATTGTTATTGCATGTAATTCAGCTACTATCGCGAGTGTAGAATACTTACGCGCTGAATACCCGATACCTATCGTTGGTATGGAGCCTGGAGTCAAACCTGCGGTTCAAATAACTAAGACCGGAACGATTGGTGTCTTTGCTACTGAAGCGTCTCTTGCTGGGGAAAAATTTCATAAACTTGTCACAAGCCATGCACAAGATATTCGAGTCATAACACAACCTTGTCCGGAATTTGTCAGTCATGTTGAGAAAGGAGAACTGGACGGTGCAGAGGTAGAAAAAACTATTAAAAAATATGCTGAGCCAATGCTTATAGGTAATGCCGATACTATCGTTCTTGGATGTACGCATTATCCTTTTTTGAAGAACGCGATTTCAGAGCTCTACCCAGAGTTCTCTCTGATAGATACAGGGGTAGCGGTTGCTAAGCAGGTTCTCAGAAGAGCTCCTTCACAAGATGATAATCACCCATCTCCTATCTTTAAATTTCAAACGACAGGCGATGCAGAGCATGCAACTAAACTCCTTCCTGAACTCTGTTCAGATTTCAGGCAATATAGATTCGATATTTTGTATGGGATTTGAACGATAAATGCTGAATCATAAATGAGGTGGAATTATCATTGCCATAGAGGGCATGAAATCTCATTTTTACATTTGTGCAACTTTCTACCGTTATAGAATCCATCTTAATAGCAACGAGTGATGCATTAGATTCACAAAAAATCTTAGATCTTTTACATGAGAGATTAAAACAAGCTAAAGAGGAATTAGTTGCATGCATTGAGGAGGAAGAGAGTGAAAAGGAAGCCTTAGAAAATGAAATAAATACCTTAGAGTCATTAAGCTTAGAAAAGGTGAATGAGCTCATTAGAGAGCTTAACGCCTATTATGAGGAAGCGGGCAGGAGTTTTCAAATCTTAGACACCGCCTTTGGCTGGAAGATTTATACCAGACCAGAATATGCTACGGTTCTTTCTCATCTATTTCCTGAGGCTAAAACTCAAAAGCTTAGTCAACCAGCGATGGAAACATTAGCTATTATTGCTTATCGACAACCTATAACGAAAGCCTCTATCGAAGCTGTGCGAGGTGTGTCATCAGATGGAATGGTACAACGTCTACTTGATGCAGAATTCGTGAGGATCGCAGGGCGGTCTGAGCTTCCTGGACGCCCACTCCTGTATGAAACCACGAAGTTTTTTTATGAGCATTTCGGTGTGAAAAGCATTGATGATCTCCCTAATAATCAAGAGCTGCGGAACATGGCTTGGCCGGCAACTGCGGCAGAAAATGATGCCGCAGGTCAGCCGAAGCAAATGGCTCTAGATGAATTCTCCGAGCGTAAAATTGAGGAGGAGTGATTGGAAGAATTGGCGCTGCGGTTATTACAAATAGGAAAGCTGAATAATGTTTTCAGAATTAGGTTGCCCTGTTTTTGATTAATTTTCTATTTTGGTTGCTTATGAGTAAACCCGCAGTAGTTGAAAAACGTTACCTTGCCCCCTTTATCCTAGTGACCACACTCTTCGCGTTATGGGGTTTGCTAATGATATTACTAATCCTTTAGTAGCCGTTTTCAAAGACGTCTTCGTGATAAACAATGCCCAGAGTTCTTGGGTGCAAATGGCATTTTACGGCGGATATGCTACGATGGCCATTCCTGCAGCGATCTTTATCAGGAAATATTCATACAAAGCGGGTATCCTTATTGGGTTAGGTCTTTATGCCATAGGAGCGTTTATCTCTATTCCTGCTGCAAGTGGAGCCAATTTCAACCTCTTCATTGTCGCACTTTACGTCATTACTTTTGGATTAGCTTTTTTAGAAACCACCGCTAATCCCTACATCCTCTCAATGGGTGACCCCAGAACTGCGACACAACGTCTAAACCTAGCACAAGCCTTTAACCCTATTGGTTCACTGAGCGGAATGTTCATTGCCGTTACAGTCATTCTCTCTTCCATCCAAGTAGAGGATTTCAAAACAGATGTCGGAGCACAACTGAGTGAAAAAAACCCATCTGCGATCGTTGAATCTGAGCATGAAATTCTTCCCTTCTTACAAGCAAAGCCACGTATTCCCAAGAATGATGAGAACGTTATTTCTTACGTAAAAGCACTCCCAGTCGGAGAAGGAAGTGTTCCTCAGGCTTTAGTCGACTTTAAAGATGATAAGATCGCGGGCTTCCAAGGACAAACGCATGGAGAGCTCCAACGTGCCGATCTTAAAATTGTCTCCACCCCTTACGTAGTCATCGGATTCATTGTTCTTGCCGTATTCGTGGTATTTCTCATGAAGAAAATGCCTGATACCTCTAGCGAAGATGACCACGCGAATGATTCCATCGGGGAGGTTCTAGGACGTCTCTTGAATAATCCGCGCTATATCGGTGGGGTAATCGCGCAAACCTTCTACGTAGCAGCTCAGATCATGATCTGGACGTTTGTGATTCAATACGCGGAGAATGGGCTCGGAATCGATAAAGCCACAGCTCAAAACCATAACATCCTCGCAATGGTCATTTTCCTTTGTAGTCGTTTCATCTGCACTGCCTTTCTGAAGTATGTATCTCCAGGAGCTATTCTCTTTGTTCTCGCCTTAGCAGCTATATGTTGCACTCTCGGTGCGATTTACCTCCAAGGAATGGCTGGACTCTACAGCATGATCGCTATCTCCGCTTGTATGTCACTTATGTTCCCAACCATTTATGGGCTCGCTTTAGATGGCACAGGTAGCGACGCTAAGCTCGGTTCAGCTGGGCTCATTCTCGCTATCGTAGGTGGCGCGATAATGCCTAGACTCCAAGCTCAAATAATGGATATGGACAGCTTCATCGTTGAATCCTCCACGCGAGGATCATTCTTCCTACCAGTGTTCTGTTTCATCGTGATTCTTTGTTACGGTCTTTTTTGCTTTAAGAGAAAGGAAGTAGCGTAAACTGATCTTTTACAGCTAACGAAACAAGCACAGCCTCATCGCTGTGCTTTTTCTTACCTATTGCTGTCAGTCGGTGCCTTTCTTAGAGTTGTAATGTAATGTTTATAGGGAGTTCAGGCTTGATATTATTCAGTTTAGTGTTATCTAAATGGAGCTCCATTCGATTAATCGTTTACTTCGTATACGGAACCCCGTTAGCGCTCTCTCTAATGTTTGGGATATGTTATTTAATTATGGTTATATGAGGGGTTTCTAGATGAAGGGATATAATAATGTGAAATATCAAAGATGAAAAATCAGTATATTCTTGCGCTAGATCAAGGGACGACGAGTTCACGCGCGATCTTATTTAACCATGAGGGACGAGCCTGTGAGATTGCACAGGAAGAATACACCCAATCATTTCCACAAGCAGGCTGGGTGGAGCAAGACCCGCAGGTAATCTTATCCAGTCAGATGAGAGTGATGCAAGCGGTGCTCAAGGAAGTCTCAGTATCCGATGTTCTGGCGTTAGGTATTACAAATCAGCGAGAAACCGTGATCGTCTGGGAGAGAGATTCGGGGCAGCCTATCTATCCAGCCGTGAGTTGGCAAGATAGGAGAACGGCGGAGTATTGCCAGAAACTGAAGGAAGAGGGGATAGAGAAGATGGTGAAAGCTAAGACGGGTCTTCGGTTAGATCCGTATTTTTCTGGGACGAAGTTAAGCTGGATTTTAGACAATATTTCTGGGGCTAGGGAGAGGGCAGAGAAGGGCGAGTTATGCTTTGGAACGGTAGACACGTGGCTCTTATGGAACCTTTCAGCTAAGAAAGTGTTTGCCACAGATAGCTCTAATGCGAGCCGAACGCTTCTGTATAATATACATGAGGAGAGGTGGGATACGCAGCTTTTGGCTTTGTTTAGGATTCCTTTATCAATGCTGCCAGAGGTGCGAGAAACGAGCGATGATTATGACGAAACGTCTGAGGGAATCCCGATTCGAGCGTTAGTGGGCGATCAACAAGCGGCGCTCTTTGGGCAATCTTGCTTCCAAGCAGGTATGGCTAAGAATACCTATGGAACGGGATGTTTTCTTCTTATGCAGACAGGAACGGTGGCAGTGAGATCTCAATATAATCTACTGACCACGATTGCATGGAAGATCAATGGTGAGGTTTCTTACGCGCTGGAGGGCTCAGTTTTCACAGCTGGCTCGGCTCTTATATGGCTTAGAGATGGATTCGGCATTATTTCAGAAGCGATGGAGTGCGAGGAACTCGCTCTACAGGCCGCCGATAATGGAGGCTTGACCTTCGTGCCCGCATTCTCGGGGCTGGGTGCGCCGTATTGGAGTGATGAGGTGAGGGGGGCGTTTTTGGGAATGACGGCTGGGATAGATAAGCGCCATGTCTGCCGTGCCACGATAGAGGCGATCGCTCTGCAATGTCATGACCTTGTGGAATGCATGGAAGCGGACTCTGGCATTGAGCTCCGAGAACTGAGAGTAGATGGAGGGCTGACTCAGAGCTCTTTACTGATGGAGATCCAAGCGAACCTCTTACAGCGTCCAATCGTAAAACCCTCTGAACATGAAGTCACCGCCTTAGGAGCCGCTTACTTGGCAGGTCTACACGTAGGTTTTTGGCAAAGTCAGGATGAAATTTCTCAAGCTTGGCAGGTGAAGCAGAGGATTGAGAGCTCAGAGGCTAAAAATGAAAAGCTCGTCTCCCAATGGAAACGAGCGATTGAAAAATTGGTTGATTAGACCCTTGTTTATAGAAAATCAGGAATGACATCATCCAGAGCATCAAGGAGCTCTTGTTGCGTTTCTAGAGTCTCGTTCCCCATATTAGAGATACGGAAGGTGAGACCTTTGATTTTTCCGTATCCTCCGTTGATGAGTAAATTATGCTTTGCGCGTACTGCTTTTATGAAGCCTGGAACGTCAATCTCTAGATTGTTTTTAACACAAGTAAGAGTCTTAGACTGATAGCCTTTGGGAGCGAAGTTTTCAAAACCGTGTTTGGCTACCCATCCGTGCGTGAGCGCGTTCGTTGCGGCATGGCGGGCATAACGCTTCTCTAATCCCTCAGAGAGCATGAAGTCTACTCGCTCCCTCAGGGCATAAATTTGAGGAATGGCAGGAGTAGAAGGGGTATTATTTTTGAGGTGATTTTTCTCAAATTCATTATAATCAAAATAGTATCCGCGGTCTGGAAGCTTTTTACAACGTTCTAGAGCAGCTTCACTCACGATCATGAGAGAAAGTCCGGGGGGAAGGGCGAGAGCTTTTTGCACGCCGCAGAGAAGTACATCCACGCCTAGTTCGTCAAAGGGAGTTGGGACTGCAGAGAAACTGGAAACGGTATCCACGACGATCATAATATCATCAAATTCACGGATAGCCTTCACGATGTCTGCAAGTGGGTTTAAAACACCCGTGGAGGTTTCATTATGCGCTAGGGTGACGGTATCAAAACCACCTTCGGAAAGCTTTTCGCGCACGAGTTCTGGAGTTATAGCCTCACCCCATTCCACTTGCACCTTATCCGCTTCTTTACCGCATCGGAGAGAAACGTCATACCACTTATCGGAGAAGGCTCCGCAACATAGGTTGAGAACTTTTTTCTGCGTAAGGTTTCTGATGGCTCCTTCCATTGCTCCCCATGCAGATGCGGTGTTGAGGAAAACTGGGCGGGTTGTTTTCGCTACTTCTTGGAGACCGGGCTGAACAGAAGCGTAAAGTTCTTCAAAGTCTTTTCCCCTATGCCCAATGGCGGGAGAGCACATTGCTTCATACGTTTCCTTTGCTACATCTACAGGTCCTGGTGAAAAAAGTTTAGGCTTAGTGCTCATATTCTAGAATGAACATGCTTTTTCTCAGGCTTCTGTCGAGCGTGAATTTTTGCTTTTTACGGGAGATTGTAACCACCGGTGACGGTGAAAACTCTAGGTCCACCAGCATATTGAACTACGATGTCGTAGGTGCTAGCACTGAGGCCTGAGCTGTTTTCATCGAAATCAAAGGTCACCCAATAGCGATCCGTAGTTGTCCCATTAGTCGTTCTCGAGAAGTTTGTGGCAGCTACTCCACCAATTGATACACTCTGTATGGCAACATTGAGTTGGGGGACTTGATTTACAGTGGCTCCGTTTGATTGATTAACCCCAGAAACACCTGTCATATCTAGGTTAGTGGTGATGATGTTTGGAGCGGCAGGGGGAGATGTGGTATAGGTGATTGATTTCCCGACGTTTAGCTGATTATTTTCTGAGAGCAGGTCATTATAAGCGGCTTGCTCTGCGCTGGTCATGGTATATCCCGCACGAAGAAGATTATCCGAAGTATCTTCTTGTAAACTGGTGCTGAGATTAAAGAATTCAACAGATGGGGTGTCTGTATTATCAAGTGGGTCTTCGTGTATGTTGATCTTGTAATCTCCTTTTCTAATGGTTCTTCCGCTGTTGTTAGATTGGAAGGTTTCACCCACGATCATTCCGTCGGTAGAACCTGTGCCGTTTATGAGTGGAAGTAAACTTTCGCCATCTAGGTCTTCACCTAGACTTGAGGCGTTAAACCCCATGAGTGCGGTCATGGTAGGGAAGATATCAACGTCTGCGACGGGCTCATCAATAGTTTTTCCTGTAGTACCTCCTGCGGGACGAATAAGGAAGGGGACGTGTAAACCGCCATCATATATGGTTCCTTTCCCATGATTACTAGCAAAGAAGTTGTTATCACCCATAACGTTTCCAGGTGTACCGTTGTCTCCTACAAATATAAGAGTGGTGGTCGTCAAATCTACGTTACTTAAAAGACGGTTTAATTCATTATCCAGTGCCCATAAAGCGGCTTTATAATTGTCTCTATTGGTATTTAATGCACCTGTGTAAGCGATACCATTTAGAGTAGTAGGTGGAGATGGGAAAATGGGGGTGTCTGATTGCGAATGGGGCGCATTATAAGCGACCCAACAGAGCCAAGGGGTATTCGTATTATCTTGTCCGTTGATGAAATCTAAGGCGTCATCTGTGTTGGTGATCGTAGCGTAATTGAGTTCATTAGCTGGATTGCTTAAGCGATTTACTTGTAGCTCATCGATGTCTGAACGAGTCCAGTCATAATAATTTGTCAGGTTTCCAGTTAGGGCACCAAAGAAGGTGTCCCAACCGTCTGCTTTAGGTCCTTGATCATTTATTCCCGTTCCGTTTCCTAAATGCCATTTTCCGAGGAGTACAGAGGTGTAAGAAGATCCGCTTGTATCTATCGCTTCCGCAATCGTCATGATGTTCGTGGCATCTCTTGTATTAGTAGATGAGCCCGGGGCTCCCACGCCATTGCTAGAGGGCAGTCTTCCGCTCATGATGGCCATTCTGGTGGTGGAGCAGGCGGCTTGAACATAGCCATTGGAGAAGCGAACACTTGAGTTCGCTAAATTAACGAGGTTCGGCATTTCTGGTAGATCCGTTCCTCCCGTTCCTGCCGCACCATTCAGTGCTCCGCTGAAGTTATCGATAGGGCTAGAGTCTATTCCCCAGTCATCTACGATGATAAAGAGAACGTTAGAAGAAGTGGCGCCGACAGGGGAGTAAGTTCCTGTGATAGGAGATGATGAGCCGGGAAAAATGACGCTTAAGACTTCGCCACCGGTGAGGGTGCTGGAATCATAATAAATCGTGATCTCGTTCTGAGAGGGGCGGGACACAAACTCAACGGCCTTCGCCATTCAGGGTAATATTATTTGGAACTGCGGAGAGGTTGGATGGGGCAACGGTGTCTAACGTGATCGTGACGGTGGTGGATTGGCTGGCTTCTGAAATAGTATCTAAGACAAACCCCGTATCATCAAAGGGCGCGACCGATTCTGCATTTACACGGTAGAACTTCTTTTCTTCTGAGGGGAGGATGCCTGCGTCCGTTATTGTGCCGGCGGGGCTTCCATTTGTGAGAGCTGAGATAGTCTTGTCCTGCATTTCCGTGAAGGTAGAGAGGTCTGTGCTAGAAGTGATTTCATACGTGCCGCCTTCTACACCTGTCCATGTAAGAATGATGTCGTCGGTTCCTGAGAGAACCTCGACCAGTGGACAGTTTACGTCACTTTCAGGACCTCCCTCAGCGTGGATAATTCTTCCCCCTGGGTCAGTGAAGTCATTGTTAGCACGCGTATCACTATTGTTGTAAGCCGTTCCACTAGGGGCAGCATAATATTGTCTGCCTATATTATAAGGGAATTTAGGTGTGCCGTCTTGCTCAATACTCACAAAATATGCGCGGACTCCATTTGGGTATTCAGGAGTCACACAATAGCGGGTATTGTATTCATCTAGGTCAAAGTCTGTTCCTTAGACTTGCCCTAAGTCGCCGAGGTATTCATAATCTTGTAGGTATTGACAGCGCGGGAAATCGTTCGATATAGAGGGTCCTTCTTCCCCAGAAGGAAGAGCTCCTTTTGCTCGAATTGACCACGCTGGATAGACATTCCGTGAGGTGCCATTCGTAGCCAGGGCTGGTCTTATCTGAAAACCTGAGACCATTCTCGTCACCGCGGAATTAGGGTTCAGAGCATTACTATACCCATAGGGACCATAGATGGGAAGACCATCACGCGCCCAGCCTAAGATGGGACTGTGATTACCATTTCCACCGATCACTTCACTATATAGATTATTCGGAGTATCATAGGTTACGGAATCACCAAGCTGATAGCGAAGTCCAGGTGGGTTTGCATGGTAATGATAAGTTTCACCTGCTTGATGTGCGTTAGCGGCGTCAAATGTCTGGGATTCATTTACATAGGCATCTCTTTCCCACCAACCTGATCCTGCGAGACCATTAGCTGGAGTAGAGTCTTCACCTGCACCAGAATCATAAGAAAAGGCATCTCGGCTATCAAACATAGCCACGCCATCGACGAACATCCCGATTGCACCTCCACCCGTCAGAGTTCTAGTGCTGGGGGGAGTGGGATCATTAGGAAAAGAGAGCTTGGGTATACTTAAGATATAAGCATAAGAGCCGGGCCAATTTGCGAAGATATCTGAATCAGCTGTGGAGTTATTACGATTTCTCCACCATGGCCCCATTAGGTGAGAACCTAAGCCAGTAGAACGCACATAAACGAAGTCGTTATCATAGCTTACCTCATGGACGCCAGCGTAAGTTTGCTCCGTTTGGTCACTGCCACTATTGGGGTGAGTCCAATCCGTATAAGAAGTCCCGTTCGTTACATCTGACTCATATTGGTGAATGCGTGCGTAAGAACGTGAACCTTCTAAAAACCAACTGTCGAGAAGTGGTTCAGCAAAGGATAAGGTTGTGAAAAGTAATAGGGGGAAGAAGAATTTCATATAAAATTGAAACCCCACTATAGGTGAAAAGTTTCAAATAAAAATGAAATTATCTTAACAATCAATCATGAATGTGTGACCTATTCAGCTACATTTCCTAAGATCCCCAATGTTCCTCTACTACTGTAACTAGGGAGTCGGAGTGGAGAATTACTAGAATATGAGGTGTCTTCTGGTGGGGTGTATGTATTTACTTGCCCATCCTCTGTGACCACGATCATTAAAGTATCTAGAGCAAAGCCCAGAGCCATATCTTGTTCTGAAAATGCAGATTTAATTGTCTGAATTTTACCGCTCTCATCTCTATATTCATATTCTGGATAGTAATTAGTAGGATGTGAATGAATAGTTCCTACTATTTTATAGCCTTCTGGTAGCCGAGCTTTCCAAGGATTGCTCCCAGTCGCGTGCCCATGATTTATATCACTTAAGGCATATTCTCCATGTTCATTAATTCCTAATAGAGATGCGTGTTCTTTTCCATCATTTTTAGTGATCTTTCTGAGCTCTTTCGATCTTTTAAATATCAAATCTTTTGCATTCTCATCATTTAACGTTCTAGTAGGACTTAAATCATATCTTGGATCTTCAGTTTCACGGAATTGTGAGTTTCTCTTGTAAAAAGCAGCATCTCTATAAACAGATATTCTGGCATCAGTATATGGCGTGTCGGTAGTTACCTCTGTGTTTCCTTCAGACCCTGCGGCACCTGAACTGCCACTGGGACCTTCATAGTTGGCTATTGACTGATTTGCTTCCTCTTTACTTTCTAGCTGAGCTTTAGGTATAAAGAGTTTTTGCCATGGCTTCAAATCATTATCTGACTGACCGTTAGAAACAGTAGTAAATAAAAATAGATGTAATATTAGAATTTCTCACAATTAAGTAATACTAGAAACCTGCTTAGCAGAATAGATTTTATTTCGCAGACTGAATTAATTCAGAATACGCCCATCTTAGCAACGAGCATATTTACCAAGCTTTTGTGCTCAAAGAGGAGAAAGCTAGATTAAGTGCCTTCTCTAATTCAATCCTCTTGCTTAAGAGCTTTTTCCATGCGCTTACGCTTACTTGGGTCTAGAACACGCTTTCTGAGACGAATGTGTAATGGGGTAGCTTCTACGAATTCGTCCGGCTCGATGTATTCGATCGCACGTTCAAGGTTAAACTTGATGGCAGGCTGAAGCTTCATACCGTCATCTTTACCTGCAGCACGGTGGTTCGTGAGGTTCTTTGCCTTTGTCGGGTTTACTTCCAGATCTCCAGCACGTGCACATTCACCAACGATTTGACCAATGTAAATTTCATCTTGAGGAGCAGCCATCAGCTTTCCACGTTCTTCCAGAGGCTTTAGAGCGTATGCTACAGCCGTTCCTTGAGACATGGAAACAAGGGTTCCGTTCTGACGTGTCTTAATGCGCCCGATATATGGACGATATTCTTTAAAGAGATGAGACATGACTCCGTGTCCAGAGGTGAGGTTCATGAGTTCAAACTCAAACCCGATGAGACCACGTGTAGGTACTGTGACTTCAATATAGGTCATCGTTCCACGGGGCTCCATTAATTCGGTGATGCCTTTTCGTTGTTGGAGAGCTTGGATCACACCGCCTACCATGTCATCAGGAACTTCCAGATAAAGGGTTTCATATGGCTCCATCTTTTTCCCATCTACTTCTTTAGTAATAACGTTTGGACGAGAGACAAGCACCTCAAAACCTTCGCGTCGCATCGTTTCTACGAGGACGGAAATCTCCATTGCTCCACGGGCTGAAACATTAAAGAATCCAGGTTCGTCGCCTTCAGAAACTTGGAGGGAGACATTCGTTTTTAATTCTTTATCAAGACGGTCTTTAATAGCGCGGGAAGTAACATGCTTACCTTCTTTTCCTGCGAAAGGACCATCATTGACCGCGAGTTGCATTTCTACGGTTGGAGGATCTATCTGAATAGTCGGCAGGGCTTCCATTTTCTCATTGCCCACAATCGTTTCTCCGATGTC
Organism: uncultured Verrucomicrobiales bacterium; assembly: GCA_938008215.1. GTDB lineage: Bacteria > Verrucomicrobiota > Verrucomicrobiia > Verrucomicrobiales > Akkermansiaceae > WTJZ01. Next base: position 64,450 of record CALLLS010000001.1, read on the forward strand.
TACATCTTCAAATCCAGCGATTCCGACGATGTTTCCCGCGATTCCCTGTGCGGATTCTGATGATCCCATTTTAGAATATTCGATGACCTTGGAAACTGAGCTTTTCACACGAGTTCCATCTCTTCTACAGAGCCAAATGGGGTCGCCTTTTTGTACGGTTCCAGATTGGATCTTACCGAGCGCAATCCTGCCCATATAATTATCCCAATCAATATTACTTACGAGCATCTGTAAATCTCCTTCATCACTGGCAACAGGTGCAGGAACACGCTCCACGATGGTCTCAATGAGTGGATCCATATTAACCCCCTTCCCATTTAAAGCATCCTCTAAGTCTTTTACAAACCATCCATTTTTGGCGGAGCCATAGACAACAGGGGATTCAAACTGTTCTTCGGTAGCACCTAACTCAAGAAGGAGTTCGAGGACTTTTTCTTGAACACCTTCTGGATCTGAGTGATCACGATCCACTTTGTTAATAACAATAACTGGGCTGAGTCCGTTTTCTAAAGCTTTTCTGAGAACGAAGCGCGTCTGTGCTTGTGGGCCCTCATAGGCATCTACTACTAGAAGAACTCCATCTACCATTTTCATGACTCGCTCTACTTCCGCACCAAAGTCGGCGTGTCCAGGAGTGTCAACGATGTTTAGAATATGCTCATTCCAGATAACAGAAGTATTCTTCGCCTTAATTGTAATGCCTTTCTCACGTTCTAAATCCATGGAGTCCATAGCGCGATCAGCTAACTGCTGGTGCTCTTCTACCGCTCCACCTGCTTTTAAAAGCTCATCCACAAGAGTAGTTTTTCCGTGGTCAACGTGCGCAATAATAGCAACATTACGAATCTTATCAATCATAGTTAAGATGTGCTTCTTCTAGCTCTTCTAAAAATGCAAGTTTTCTTTTATTGCTTACTTGTATTACGAACTGATCTGAGCGGCAGCACTTTTAGTTGGAGACTGAGACTTATCTGTTTTAGAGGCCGCGCTGGATTTGTTACGGTCGCCCTCATCAATGATGTCTTCCGCTTGGGCGAGAATCATTCCGACGGGCTTAGAGACTCCGAATTCTGGCATGGTGACACCGTAGAGGATGTCGGCGCGTGCCATAGTCCGCTTATTATGAGTGACGATGATGAATTGGCTCTGTGAAATGAAGTTCTCTAGGAGGTTGAGAAAGCGTGAGATGTTCGATTCATCTAGAGGAGCATCTAGCTCATCAAGGACACAGAAGGGGCTGGGCTTGACCATATAAATGGAGAAGAGGAGCGCGACGGCCGTCATGGAACGTTCACCACCTGAGAGGAGAGTGATAGACTGGAGCTTTTTACCAGGAGGCTTGGCGATGATCTCAATCCCTGATTCCAGTGGGTCTTCTTCATCGGAAAGAATGAGGTCAGCTTTTCCTCGTTCTCCAAAGAGTTGCCGGAAGGTGATACGGAAGTTTTCTTTTATCTTTGTAAAGGTCTCTGAAAACATTTTCGTGGTCTCCGTATTGATTTTCTCAATGACAGAGAGGAGCTCTTCTTTAGACGATGTGAGGTCGTCATATTGAGAGCGGATGAAAGAATGACGCTCTTCGAGTTCCTCGAACTCTTGGATGGCATCAATATTAACGGCACCCATGCTATTAAGCTTTTGGCGTAGTTCAGAGGAGATTTCTTCAATCAAAACCCAATCGTTTAAGGTGGGGGTAAAGGCACGCTTTGGAGAGGTGTCATTTTCACTAGGTAGGCGATTCATGGAATCGCCCCTACCGTCTTTGTTATTTGCTGATCCGTCCCTAGCGTTTTCGTCTTCCTCATGTGGGCTGGACGTTCGTGCTTCGCGCCTTTTATCAAGGCAGGCTTTGAGAGTAGGGAAGCTCGGGCTGAATTGTGATAGCTCCACCTGATGGCGTTCTCGCTGAGTGGTGAGAAGGTTTTCTAGTTTAAGATCGACCTTGGTGTAAGCGACGTCCTCTCCGCCACGTTTTTCGGTGAGAGATAGAAGCACCCGGCGAGAATCCGCGAGGGTGGTTTCGGTCGCCTGAATGTCCTGACGCATCTTGAGGATCTGCTCCTTAAGAGTTTCGGCTTTCTCGGAAAAAGACTTAATTCCCGCCTGACAGTTCCCAATCGATTCTTCCAGCTCTTTGTCTTTCAGCTGGGATGAGTCGATGCGTTCGCGGAGTGTTTTAATTTCCGCTTCTCGTCTCATGTTGAGATCGAGAATTTCCTTAATGCGGGCTTTCAGAGGTTCCTGTTGGCGTTGGAGATTTAAAAAAGAACGTTGCTCTATCGCCACTTCTGTTTGTAACTCCCCGAGGGCATTAAAGCTCTCATTTTCCTCTCTTCTAATCGTGGCTTGCTGGGTGGAAAACTCCTTAAGCTTTTGTTCCACTTCTTGCCGTTTTGCTTGGCTCTCGTTTAGCTCCGTCTCGATCTTGGAAAGGTTTTCCGCCGCTTCTTTTTGTCTTTGTTCTAGGGTCGCCTGCTCGCGAACGATACTTGATATTTTTTGCTCAAAGTTAGTGAGGTCTCGCTGAAAGGCTTTCCGCTCTGCTTTCAGATTATTGGCGTTGATTTGGTGCTCTTGGAGAGCGTTTTTTGCTTTCTCCACTTTCTCACTGGCTTGGTCCTTAGACTCCGTAGTTTGCGTGATGGTCTTCTGCGCTTTATCTATTTCACTTTCTCTCTTACTAATCTCCTTTTTTAGATTCGTGATTTCATTTTGTAATCGGAGGGCGGAGGTGCTTTCACCGCTCGTCTTTCCTCCTTTAAGAAAGCCTTCTGGAGTGAGGACCTCTCCATCTAAGGTCACGAATTTGAGATCCCCATAGGTAGGGCGTAACATCAGAGCCGCTTCCATATCGGGAACGATGAGGGTGCTTTCTAAGAGACTTTGTAAAACATTTTTGATTTCGGTCTTACTCTTAATATTGACGAGGTCTAAAGCCCATCCTAGAGCACTGTTAGGTTTCGACTGGAGCTGAAGGTCTTTCGGCTCTTGTGTAAAGGTGGTGACGAGTAGGTCTGCCGTCCCGAGTGATTTACTTTTTAGCTTCTCTATGATGCTAGCGGCGATGCTGTCATCCTCCACGATGATCGCTTGGAGCTGGTGCCCGAGGGCGGCTTCTATCGCGGTGATGTATTTATCATCGGTGCTGATGAGTTTGGCGAGCGTGCCACCAAGTGCGGTCTTGTATAAGGCGGGATCATCTAGTCCCGAGAGCACTGCCTGCGTGCCCTTCCCAAGTCCTTCCCCAGAGGTCAGAAGATTCTCTAAGACCTCTAAGCGAGAGGTTCGGGAGGCGAGGTGGCTTTGTTCTTCACGAACGGCGGAATGTGCCGAATCCAAGTCCCCTCTGAGCTTTTGAAAGGCGCGCTCCGCTACACTTTTTTGCTCTTCCAGAGTGGTTTTTTCTTTCTCGTGGAATTGCAGTTTTGCGGAATGAGAATCCAGAGTGGATTGCGCTGTAGCAAGTGCTTTTTGACTCTCCACATGGTCGGATCTCAGGGAGTTGGCACGCACTCTGGTATTGGCAGTGTTAGAGCGGTAATTTTCCAACTTCGCCTTTAAGGAGGCTACCGTTCGTTCAATCGCCAATTGCGCTTGTTCTTCTTGCTTTTGGAGCTTTTCCGTTTCTTGAAGTTGGGTACGGATTTTTGAGAGCTTTTCTTTTTGGTCAGTGAGCGTGGTCTCTGAGGAGCTGAGTTTTAAGCGGCTCTCCTCTACCTGCTGAATAGTATCCTTGAGGTCACTTTGTTGGTCAGAGAGCCGGCTCGCATTTTCTAAGACCTCGGAATCATTGCGTTGGATACGATTTTGGTGATCTTCTCTCCGCTCGGCATTGAGTTTTATTTGACCCTCCGCGCTTTTGATTTCGGATTGCGCGTCGCTTAGGTTTTGGTTAGCGGTGACAGAATCCTGTTCTAGCTCAGAGAGTTTGATCCGTTTTTCTGTGAGGGACTCTTCTAGTGAGGGGAGTGACTTTTCCTTCTCAGTGATCTCTTTATTTAGGGAGTCGATTTGGCTTTGGAGCTGATTTTTCCCAGCGAGAAGCTCCCGATATTCTTGATGGGAAAGGTGTGTCTCCAGCGTTTTAACATCGTCTGATAAGTCCTTAAAGCGGCGCGCTTTAGAGACTTGACGTTTTAAACTCCCGATGCGGCGTTCCTGTTCTTCTAGGACATCAGAGACACGGAGAAGATTGGCGGAGGTATATTCCAGTTTTCGTAGTGCTTCTTTTTTCTCCTTCTTAAATTTAGAGACTCCAGCGGCTTCTTCAAAAACAGCGCGGCGGTCTTCAGGCTTGGAGGAGAGTAATTGATCAATCTTACCCTGCTCCATGATGGAATAGGCGGAACGCCCGATGCCAGTATCTAAGAAGAGATCATGGATGTCTCTCAGGCGACAGATCGTGTTATTGATACGGTATTCAGATTTCCCGTCACGATACACCCTCCGCATGATGGCGACTTCATTATACTGCACTCCGAGAGCTTCCTCACAGTTTGAGAGGTTTAGGGTTACCGCTGCCATTCCTGCAGCGCGCCTGGTGTCCGTACCATTAAAGATGACGTCTGCCATTTCGCCCCCACGGAGTGCCTTGGCAGAGGTTTCTCCTAAGACCCATCGGATAGCGTCTACGACGTTGGACTTTCCGCAACCGTTTGGACCAACAATGGCCGTAACTCCCTCATGAAAATCGAGAATGGTTTTATCCGCGAAGGATTTAAAGCCATGAATTTCAAGCGATTTTAAGAGCATTGGGAAAGAGTCTTCGTTAATCGATAAAAGCGTCTGGATCAGGCTCTAAAATTCCTAACTCAACAAGAAAATGATCGGCTGTGCGAATTGATAATTCGTAATACTGGGGATTCACATTGAGATTGAAATCAATGTGACGTGCCGTTTCAAAAACAGAGAGTTCCGCTTGGTTTTTTTTCCGCTTCCACCCTTTAACGAGTTTTTCGGACTGCGTTATGGGAATACTTTTGTCAGCTTTCCCGTGGAAAACGAGGAGAGGTGGCGCACCTTTCATTTGTTGTTCAGACGGGCTTAAGGTCTTTGCTATTTTTTCATCAGGAAAGAGGTCTGAACAAAGCCCCTTTGGTGTCGTGTCTGACAATGGGGCGTAAAGGATGAGTCCTTTTGGTTTAGGTAGTTCAGATGTATACTCGAGATTCTTTTTATGACGTGATGCGAGGTGAAGAGCAAGCATTCCACCAGATGACATTCCACCAAGAATAAGGCGATCTAGATCGACCGAAAAATGCTCTTGGTGATACATGAGGTATTTAATGAAAGTGCGTGCATCTTCTAGCGCTTCCATGGGACCAGTTCCGTTAATAGAGTTTACACGATATTCGACTATATAGGCTATGATGCCGCGGCTTGAGAAGTGCAGGGCATGTGGTGCAAATTGAGCCACGAGCCTTTGATCAAACTTCCCACCGTGGAAAAAAACAATTGCGGGGCTAGGAGCTACTGAGCTGATTTCTCTTTCGGGGCGATAGCAATATGCTGCGAGATCTCCTTCAGGTGAATTTGTGTAGACGCCATATTCCGCACGACGAAGTAGTTCTTGGTCTCGGGAGTTTCCTATAATAGGATCTAGTATTTTTTCTGGCATGAATAGTTTCTTTCTTTTCTCTTTTCAAGAAGGGCAAATTTGAAAATAAAGCATTCTCAGAACACTAAACATTCTACACGATGCAAAGACTTTTCTTAATTATATCCTGTTTCTTTTTTCAAATGAGTTTCGCTCAAAGCCAGACGCTGGAGGAAGACTTTAAACGCACATACGGCTTATGGCAAAAAGCAATGGCGACTAAGGATTTTAAGATCTGGGATTCCATTACCTACAGTGAGCGGAAGAAGGAGATTCGAAATAAGATTTACTCAGAGAAGTTTTCTTATCCACAGGAGGTTTTTGCAATTCCTTTTCTCCCGCCAGCCATTAAAGACCTCAAGCTCCTTCAATCTAAAGCGAATGGAGTAAACGGAAAGGCGGTGTTTTTTGGAAAAGTGGACTTTGGGGTAGGGGGCTCACCAACTGATAATTTAATGGTGGTGTCCTTCGTTAATCAGCAAGCTTTTTGGAGGTTCGCGGGAGCAGAGTATGTGAACTTATCTGGTCTGCCCGCGGTTAGGTCTGCCATCATGAAGGGAGATTATACCTACTTAAACGGATCGGACTTCCAGCCCGCACCAGTCCGAATAAAAAATACAATCTCACTTACTGGGCCTGTGCAAATAATTGCGAAGGCATATGTGTATTGTCCTGGACGCTCCGTGCAAGCTATCGTCAACGGCAAGAGTAATCACTTTTTCCAAAATGCGAAGCAGGCGGAAGTTGTAATCGGCGGGCTCAAAAAGGGGAGAAATGAAATGCAGTTTAGAGTGAATAAGCTTCCTGGAGGACAAGGGAATGAGCCACTCACCGTGAGAGTATATGCGATGTCTCAAGTGAAGGGAGTAAAGCCCGTAAAGGTCTATGAGTATTTGGTGAAAGAAAAGGGATCTCCTAAGCCAGTGCAAACCGCAGCCTTCAATATCGATGATAAGGTCATGGCGAAGCTGGCTGGGAGATAGGTCTTCCAATGAGGCTACTTATCCTGAGTGACGAAGTAAGAAAGGTTTTCTAGCTCTAGGGCAAGATCAACATTATTGACGGACACACTATCAGGCACTTGGAGGACGGTGGGAGAAAAGTTTAAAATTCCGCCGATCCCACACATAACGAGGGTGTTAGTAACCTCCTGAGCGTGCTCTCCTGGGACGCAAAGAATAACGAGGCGTATTTTCTTTTGCTGGATAAAGGTGGCGAGATTATCCATGGGGTAGACAGGAATATTTAAGTCTTTCCCCGCGACTGATTGTGGAAAGAGGTCAAAGGCGCCGATGACCTCGAATCCTCCTTTATTAAACCCGTCATATCTGATGAGAGCAGATCCCAAATTTCCTGCCCCTATTAGGATCACGGGCTTAAGGGTGGTACGTCCGAGAAAGTCTCGGATCGCATAAATGAGGTCTTCTACAGGGTAACCTAAGCCACGAGTGCCGATCTGCCCGAAGTATCCAAGATCTTTCCTCAGCTGCGCGGGTTTAACACCAGAAGCTTTTGCTAAGGCAGAGGAACTAACGGTCTCTATCCCATTCTCAAAAAGCTTCCGCAGACATCTCTGATAAATCAGAAGTCGGTAGAGGCTTTTGGATGAGATCGAGGTTTTTTCCATTTAGTGACTTCAGTCTACTAAACTTAGAAGGTGGCTTGCAAGCCTACTGTTAGGTTCCAGTCTGTCCCAAGTTGAGGTCCATCCAGATCTTGCCAAATCGTTTTTCCTATTTCTGCAGAGAGGGTGACACTAGAAGCAGGTTTATAGTTAAGTCCCCAGAAGGCATCTATTCTATTGCCACCACGAAGATTAGGGTCAGCAGTAGGGATGGAAAGAGGGAGAAGTAAGTCGTGCTGTCCTTCAATGTTCGTCCATGAAGAGGATTGCAATCTCAAGGACGTGTAGAGTGGGTTAGCTATTCTATATATGCCCCATAGGTTTGAGGTTAGAGAGTCTCCAAGAGTGTATCCATTTGAATTTTCGTCTAGATTAATATTACCAGAAACCTGAGCTCCCCATGAAAAGGCATCCGCATGTCCAGTGTAGGTCAGAGATGGTCTTAATCCCCAGCTTCCACTGCCTAGTTGCATAGGATAAGGAAGGGTGGCATTTCGCCCAACCGCGGGGATGAAGTCCTCTTCATTAGTTTCCGCAGTAGGGAGGACTACAGAGAGCCCGCCATGAATGCGATGTGATCCACGCTCATAAATATTAAAGAGGGCGCCTATCGTGGTGTCTCCCAGCCCTTCACTGTTTGTGGTGAAGCGGTTACCCATTCGAGTCTCATGAAGCATTTCTAAACTCACGAGATTGGTCATTCCCAACAGTGTGATGGAGTCAGTGAGTCCATACATGATACCTATCATGTGCATCTCCATCTGCATATCGACGGGAGAGACCATATAATCCGCAAGCACATCTGAGATGGAGACCTCATCTGTGCCGTTGAAGTTAGGTTGCATGTTCATGAACATGTAGCGATATGAGAGCATGAACTCTCCCTGCTCGTGAAGGTGTCCACCCATTACTCCAATCGGGGTAAGGTGATTCTCATGGTTATGGTGATTGTGGTCAGTGTGCCCAAAGTGCGTATTGCCACATTGGATTGGCTCAGTGCCTGCTAGTGCTACGATAGGACTAAATAATATAGATAGTAAGGTAATTTTTTTCATTAGATTTGTTTGTTTGATAATGTGAACGTTTTGGAACATTCTTTTAAGGGTGCTTCTGGCCGATAGTAGGAAGCTATAGACACGCGTGGTCTATAAGTAAGAAAGGGTATAGGTGTACCGTTTCCCTTTAATATAAATGATGACTTCGGATGAGGAGACCGATTGGCAATGACAATATACCCTCAATATAAAGGCGCTTACTGTAGGCGTCTTGATGTCTCTTAACTCCCAAGCCGAATCAAACAAACTTCGGAGGTGGCGTATCTACTTCGCTAAAAACGAGTGCAGGAACTTCATCCTGAAAAAGAGGAGGGGAGTGCGTAATGACCTTAAAGAGAAGCTCTCGGTATTGCTTATCCTGCGATAGCGGAAGCTTAATTTTGTCAGTGGAAAGTAAGGTGTTCTCTGGAGATTCTTCACGCTCTTTGCGTTTCTCTTTTAAGCACAAACAGCGCTCACAGGGTGCTTCTCCTGAAAAGGTCGTCTTAATAGCGGTATCTATTCCTTGGTCTGCGCGCTCATAAATCATACTCACCCATGCCTGCGTTTGCATGACCGCCAGATCTGCTCCCGTTATGCGGAAGAAAGCTAAAGTGCAGAAGGTGAGATAGAGGAAACGCATTTAGGTGACCCTTAAATACTGAGCCAAGCAAGAACCGCTTTTTGGGCGTGTAGCCTATTTTCAGCTTGCTGGAAAATAGATTCTGAATGGTGCTCTAAGACTTCTTCAGTAATTTCCTTTCCACGATAAGCGGGGAGGCAATGCAGAACAATGTGATCTTTATTAGCCTGTTTAAGGAGTAATTCATTCAGTTGGAAGCTATGGAACAGAGCTTCTTTCTCCTCTTGCCCTTCTTGCCCCATACTAAGCCATACATCAGTATTGATAACATCTGCATTAGAAGTAGCCTCAAGCGGTATATCCGTGATTCTTACATTTGGTGCGTCTAATCGCTCTAGGAACGAAGCAGGTGGTTGATATCTCTTCGGTGATGCGAGAACAAGCTCGAAGCCGAGATGCTTAGCTGCCCACATCCATGAGATACTCATGTTCGAGTATCCGTCTCCGATGAAAGCGATTTTCTTACCTTCCCATGAGCCATGGATTTCTTGAATAGTGAGCAGGTCAGCAAGGATTTGACATGGGTGTTCCTCATCCGTTAGAGCATTGATGACGGGGATTTTCCCCCATTCAGCAAAGTCGATCAAATCTTGTTGCGCGAAAGTCCTGATAATTAAACCGTGGAGCATTCTTCCCATAACGCGAGCGGTATCCTTAATTGGTTCACCTCTTCCTAGTTGAAGGTCATTAGTAGAAAGAAAAATCACTTTTCCTCCTAGTTCATGAACACCTACCTCAAAGGAAAGCCTAGTCCTAGTTGAGGCTTTATTAAAAATCATGCCCCAAGTTTGACCTTCAAGCGGCTTATCATGAGAGTCCCTTATGAGCTTGAAATCTGCTGCGCTATTAACGAGGTCTGATAGCGTTTTGGGTGTTTGTTCTTCTATTGTGAGTAGATGCTTCATCTATAAAATGAGAGTAAGGTGTAAGCAAATTACGACTTCTCCAAGATTTCCAGCTTTTTATATAGAAATGCTCTCTAATCTATTTTTAAAGCCAGTTGTGCATCATATTTTTTTCTAGTTATGAAATGGATTAAAAATAATCTCGCATGATACGCGTTCCCGTAGTCATTATAGTATTCAAGTAAAAGAGAAATGCCAGTAGCAATAGATGAAGAAGGAATTGAAGAAGCGCTTCGTAAAATTGCGGAAGAGCTAAAGCCAATCGTTTCTGGTCAAACTACTGCGTTTATAGGGCTAAAGAGTAGGGGGGATTCAGTGGCGGAGCGTTTAGTCACTCTCTTAGCAGAAGATGATAGTGCAGAGCTTTTTCTTGGAGCTTTAGATGTATCACTCTACAGAGATGACCTTTCTAGGTTCACGAATAACCCATCCTTACAAGGAAGTGAGATCGATTTCCCTTTGGATGATGCGCATGTCATTTTAGTAGATGATGTATTATTCTCAGGACGCACAGTGAGAGCTGCACTCGATGCAATTACAGATTACGGTCGCCCTAAAAAAATAGAACTCGCTGTATTAATCGATAGAGGACACCGAGAGCTTCCCATCGCTCCAAACTATGTTGGGATTACTCTGGAAACAGCGAAAGAGGATCATGTGAAGGTATTTTTAGATACAACTGACAATAAAGAAGGGATTGAGGTGACCCGCGCAGAATAATAAATTATGAACTCCGCTCCTAAAGATTTTTTAGATATCGCTAGCTTTTCAAAAGAGGATCTAACCTCATTTTTAGATAATACAATGCAGATGAAGGAGATCTTTACGAGGTCTGTGAAAAAAGTTCCTACATTAAGAGGAAGAACTGTCCTCATGCTTTTTTATGAAAATAGCACCAGAACTTCTACGAGTTTTGAAATCGCTGCTAAGAGGTTATCCGCAGATGTGACGAACTTTGATGTTCCACGATCTTCTGTGCAAAAGGGAGAATCAGTTAAGGATACGATCGATACCCTAGAGGCAATGCGGTGTGATTATGTAGTGGTGCGTCATCCTATGCCTGGCTTTGCTAAGAACTTGGCAGGGCTAACCAATATGTCTGTGATCAATGCAGGCGATGGACAGCATGCTCACCCAACTCAGGCACTCTTAGATGCGCACACAATTCGGGAAGTGCATCCTGAGTTAGAAAAGAAAAAAGTTCTAATTATAGGAGATGTTCTCCATAGTAGAGTAGCACGATCTACAAGTAGGATTCTGGACAAATTGGGAGCTGAAGTGGCGTTTCTAGGGCCAGGATCTCTTGTGCCGAAGCATTCCAAGTTTTCACGCTTCACGAACTATGAGGAAGCGATCGCTTGGAAGCCTGATGTCGTCTATCTCTTACGCGTTCAGATGGAGCGCCAAACAGCTCCGTTCTTTCCGAGCACCGCAGAGTATCATAATCTATATGGAATTACTCGAGAGAGGCTTGCCTATTTGAGCGATCACGGGATCTATCTCATGCATCCTGGACCATTTAATAGAGGAGTAGAAATCTGTGATGAAGCCGTGGACTATGAACGAAGTCTTATTAACAAGCAGGTGGAAAATGGTGTCGCAGCTAGAATGTCCGTCCTTTATGCACTGAAGCCACAAACCTCTAGCTTTATCATCGAATAAATGAAAACCGATTACTGTATAAAAGGGCTTCTTCTGCTCATTCCACTTTTTCTATTCTCCTGCTCTCGTTTTTCGGTGGAAGACCACAGTGGAACTGGAGCTACGAATCAATCGGGTAATCCTGTGGGGGAGTGGACTCTTCATGCGGATGTGAATGGTAGCCTCTTCGCAAAGGGGAGGTATATTGCAGGAGAGCCACATGGGAAATGGGAAATCTTTGATAACTCAGGAACTAGAAATGCGGTCTTAAACTTTCAGAACGGAGCATATGCAGGAGAATACCGTCTCTTTTATACCAGTTATACACCAGAAGCTGCAGGAATGCTGAAGACGAAAGGATACTGCAGTTATGGAAACTTCACAGGAGATTATACGCGTCTCTTATCTAACGGAGAAGTGTTTGTGGATTATTCAGCAGTAGACGGTAAAGTTACTTCTGTATATCAAGGAGAGAAATCTGACGCAAAGCAACAGCTCTCCGCAGACAAAAAACTCTTAGAGGTTTATTATGACGCAATCTTAGCCGCGCCAGCAAAACAATCATCGTAGAAAAGACATATGAAGATTTTAATAAAAAACGCCCAAATTTGCTCTGAAAAAGAAGTTTCCTCTCCATGTGATGTCTTTGTCGATAATGGCATTATTGAAGAAGTAGGGCAGAAGCTTTCTGCTCCAAGCGACGCAAGGGTCATAGATGGAAAAGGGAAGCTCCTCATGCCGGCAATGTTTGATACACATGTGCATTTCCGTGAACCAGGGCAAACGCATAAGGAAGATATTCAAAGCGGAAGTGAGGCTGCCATCAATGGTGGTATTACAGGAATCGTCATGATGCCTAACACATGCCCTGCGATTGATTCTCCTACAATTGTGAGAGACCTTCTGGATAAAGCTAAGCAAGTTTCTAGGATTAATGTCTATACTTCAGGATGCGTCTCTAAAGGGCGTAAAGGTAAGGAGCTAGCAGCGATTCACGGGATGAAAGAGGAAGGTGTCTTAATGCTGACAGATGATGGTGACACCCTGGATGATCCGTCACTATATAAAAAGGCGATGGAGTATGCCACCGAATTTGGGATGTTCTTCGCCAGTCACTGTGAGACGCCTTGCCTTTCTGGCCCAAGGGCGATGAATGAAGGGAAGAAGAGCTACGAACTTGGGATAGAAGGAAGCCCTGCCATCAGTGAGGAAATCTGTATGGATCGTGATATCCGCCTGGCTCATGCGACAGGAGCGCACCTCCATATCCAGCATGTCTCGTCTGGCATTGGAGTGAAGACCATTAAGTTTTGGAAAGAGATGGGAGCGAGAGTGACGGCTGAAGTATGCCCGCACCACCTTATCTTTAATGAAGGAGACATAGGGGATTATGATACGAATTTTAAGATGAACCCACCGCTGAGAACCGCAGAGGACAATGCAATGTTATTACAAGGGCTAAAGGACGACATCTTTGATATTATTTCCACGGATCATGCCCCGCATACAGACTTTGAGAAGAAGTCTGTAGACTTCATAAGTGCCCCGAACGGAATTACAGGGTTAGAAACGGCGCTTGTCTCTCTCTATCACGCATTCGTAAAGAAAGGTGATTTAGATTGGCCGTTAGTCGTAAGGAAGTTTTCAGCTGAGCCAAGAAGAATGATGCAGCTTCCACCGGTGCCGATTGAGAAAGGTGGAGCAGCGGAGTTTCTCCTCTTTGATCCAGAATCTCAGACGACATTCACGAAGGAGTTTTTCCAGTCTAAATCGATCAATTCACCATATATCGACCAGACGCTAGACGGCGAAATCCAACTCGTTCTCTTAGGTGATGAAGTTCTTTTAGAGAGAGGCGTTTAGTTTTAGTGGGAAATACATACCCATAAATGCGACAGCAAAGATTATGGATTGGATAAAAACTATTACTGGGAAAGCTTTATTGTGGAGTGTCATCATAGTTCCGACCATTGCTTACATTGTTTTGCTCATTTTCGGGTGGTTCTTTTCTTATTCTCTTATTTTTTCTTATCGAGGCTGTTCCTATGATGAGACTTTGAATGGACTCTCTTTTCTGAAAAACTCTAAAGGGGAAGAAATCGCTTATACCTACTCGAAGGCACCGATCAAAAAATATCTCGTGCTTTATTTTCACGGAAATGGGGAGGATATAGGGCACATTTCTGGCATCGAGCGAGAGCTTCTAAACAGAGGAGCCTCAGTAATGGCGATGGATTATCCAGATTACGGTCTCTCCGAAGGAAAGCCTACCGAAAAAACATGCTATGAAGCGTCCAGCTTACTTTATACGGAAGCGCTAAAGAAAGGTTGCAAGCCCGAGCAAATCATCATTTGGGGAAGATCTATAGGGAGCGGAATCGCCACCGATCTAGCTTCTAAGAGGGAGTGTCGCGCCTTAGTCTTAGATAGTCCCTTCGCTACAGCTTCACAGTACAAACCAGATACCGTCTAGTCCCTTTTGATAAGTTTGATAATGTGAGCAAAATGCCTTCTGTAAAAGCTCCATTGTTTATCTTACATGGGGCCAATGACAACACCATTGATCCTAGGCATAGCAAAAAACTTTATAATGCTTACTTAGGTAGGAAGGAGAGACACCTGATACCTAATACAGGACATAATTCTCCATGGGGGCAGGATCGTAGCCCATATCTCGATCAATTATTCACCTTTTTGAGAGCTTCCAAATGACACATCTAAAGGCTTTATAGATTCAGCTTCTGTAGTGCTAGGAATATGAACATACTATGCAGTTCTTTATCGACCTTGGATAGTAATATGCACCTGCTTTTAAGTTGTGGCTCATGTGGGAATGTGTAGCTTGCAAAAATGGCGACCGAGCAACAGGAAGAGGAGCACTTAAATCAAGAGATCCAGCAGGTAGAGGCCTGGAAAACACTTAATGAAGCTGTGGATGCTGGCGATATGGAGGCGGCTCATGATATTCTAGAAGAAGCTACTTCAGATGATAAGCGCCGGATGATTAGTCTGCTAGATGCTGAGCACCGAGACGCGCTTTGTGCGCTTCTTCCAGTAGATGAAGCCGCTGAACTCATAGAGAGTCTTGCCGATGCTCAGGCGGTGAAAATGCTCGAGGAAATGCCTGCGGAACGGGCAGCGGATGTTCTAGAAGAACTCGGCCCTGATGCGAGTGGAGATCTCCTTCGTGATTTAGATGACGATTCCTCAGAAGCCATTCTTGCGGAATTCGATAATACTCAAGAGAGCGATGACCTCCGTGAGCGGGTCAGCTATGCTTGGGATAGTGCTGGTGGGCTTATGTCAGACAGAGTTGTCTCCTTCCGTGAAAACACTACTGTAGCCCAAGTTCTGACAGAGCTTGGCGAACATGCGGAAGACTACTCAGATAATGAGGTGCAGTATTTTTATGTCGTCGATAAAAACAAAATTCTTAAAGGAGTTCTGGCGCTTCGAAACCTAGTTCTTGGTCGACGTACCCGCGCTATTGGTGAGCTGATGATTAAAGATCCCGCGTCAGTCCCAGTGGATATGGCTCTGGAGGATCTTCATGATGTGTTTGAGAAAAAGAACTACCTCGCATTTCCGGTAGTGGATGCCGATGGTAGACTTCGAGGGATCGTCACACGTGATGCGATGCAGGAAGCCCTATCAGATACCCAAACCGATAGCTACTTGAAGTCTAGCGGTATTGTTGGCGGTGAAGAGCTTCGCAGCATGCCCTTGAAAGAGCGGTGTATGCGCAGGCTCGCTTGGCTAGGACCTAATATTCTTCTTAATTTACTAGCGGCCAGCATCATTGCTAGCTATGAAGACACCCTTCAGGCAGTCATTGCCCTAGCGGTGTTTCTACCCATGGTCTCAGATATGAGTGGTTGCTCGGGGAACCAAGCTGTTGCTGTATCCATCCGCGAGCTTACCCTCGGCATTATCCAGCCGCGTGATTATCTTCGGGTGCTCAAGAAGGAAATTTGGCTCGGCTTAAACAATGGTATTGTCCTCGGCGTAGTCCTAGGAACGCTCGCGGCAGTATGGAAGAGTAACATCTATCTTGGGTTAGTGGTCGGCGGTGCTCTCATGCTCAACACTATCCTCTCCGTATCTATCGGAGGAATAGTCCCGCTCATACTTAAGAAATTCAAAGTAGATCCAGCCCTAGCCTCCGGTCCCATCCTCACCACTTGTACTGACATGTCCGGCTTCTTTCTAGTGCTCAGTCTAGCGAGCGCTGCCATGAAGCATCTGTAGAATTAACGGATTTAACCTTTTGGAATACGTGTCGTGAATAGTCAGTATTAGCCTTGGATGAAATAATTTCTAAAAGAGATTGGCAGAGAAAATAATTCCTTCTACCACCGTGTTATATGGCACGTATAAACGAAAACTTTCTCAAGTTAAAAGCAGGTTACCTCTTTCCAGAAATCGGACGCCGTGTCCGTGAGTTCACGGAGAGTAACGCAGAAGCAGCGGCTAAGATCATTAAGTGTGGGATCGGAGATGTGACGGAGCCTCTCCCAGAGGCAGTCCGTGAGGCGATGCATAAAGCCGTGGATGAGTTAGGAGATCGCGACTCCTTTCGTGGGTATGGACCTGAGCAGGGGTATGACTTTTTAAGAGAAGCAATCGTTGAGAACTGTTTTCAGAGGCTTGGTATCAATGCTGATGACATCTTCGTTTCTGATGGGTCTAAGTGTGACACGGGGAACATGCTGGATATCTTTGGGAAGGGGAATAAGATCGCAGTAACTGACCCTGTTTACCCAGTATATGTCGATACGAACGTCATGATTGGGAATACAGGTGAAGGTGATGATGCGGGGCGTTATGAAGGGCTCGTTTATCTTGCTTGCACGGCAGAGAACAACTTTGTCCCTGCTATACCTGAAGAAAAAGTAGACCTTATCTATCTTTGCTATCCAAATAATCCAACAGGGGCTTCTGCAACGAAAGAGCAGCTCGAGGCATGGGTGGCGTATGCGAAGAAGAATGATGCGATCATCCTCTATGATGCCGCGTATGAAGCCTTTATCCAAGAGGAAGGTGTGCCTCGCTCTATCTTCGAGATCGAGGGTGCACTTGAATGTGCAATGGAATTCCGTTCCTTCTCTAAAAATGGTGGATTTACGGGTGTGCGTTGTGGATACATCGCTATTCCTGAAGCCTTAAAGGGGACAACCGAAAGCGGTGAGGAAGTAAGTATTAAACAACTGTGGTCTCGTCGCACCTCTACGAAATTTAATGGTGCATCCTATCCTGTGCAGAGAGGCGCGGAAGCGGTTTACTCGGAGGCTGGAAAAGCGCAAGTTTCCGCTCTGATTGAGCATTACATGGGAAATGCCGCTCTCCTCCGAGAGACGTGCAAGGAAATTGGACTAGATGTTTTTGGTGGCGTTAATGCCCCTTACGTTTGGGTCGCTTGTCCGGAAGGAATCGATAGCTGGGGAATGTTTGATAAGATGCTTCAGGATGCTCAAGTCGTCATTACACCTGGTGCTGGATTTGGCGCCGCAGGTGAAGGATACTTCCGCATCTCTGCTTTTAACTCTCGGGAGAATGTCACAGAGGTTTGCGGACGCTTGAAGGCGATCTTTGGGTAAGAAAAATTTACACAGTAGATTTTAATCATAGCGGATTCCATAAAATAGGATCCGCTTTTTTATAAATCCTTAGCACATCTAAAACCAGTATGGTTCGTGGGACTGAATCCTTCGGAGTAGTGTCTCGCTGCCGGGCGGTAACGTAGACAATAGGTGTGATGGCAAAGGAAGGAGCCACCTTTAGAAGTATAAAGGTAACCAAGTGGATGAAAGGGTTTGAGCTCTGCGGGGATCTTGCCTGACTTTTGGAGTTCGGTTAGCATGAGGTGATCTATGGGAGTAGAAGGTCCCGCAGGGTTATTAGCTTCCGCGTTTTTATATGCCATGAACGTGTCTGGGCGGTAGTAATCAGAAGTATGTTCCCAGACATTTCCTGCCATATCATAGATTCCAAAAGCATTTGGAGGAAAGCTCTTAACGGGAGCAGGGGATGTATATCCATCAATTTCGGTATCTTCATTAGGGAATGTTCCTTGGAAGGTGTTCGCCATCCATTTCCCATCAGGCATGGGCTCATCTCCCCACGTAAAGAGCTTTCCTTCTAATCCACCACGCGCAGCCGCTTCCCATTCGGCTTCGGTGGGGAGACGTTTCCTTGCCCACTTGGTGTAGGCTTGCGCGTCTTCATGGGTAACACAAACAACAGGGTGATCCATTATTTTTGCGATGTTAGACAATGGACCATCAGGATGTTGCCAATCGGCTCCAGGTATAAACTCCCACCATTGGTGAACGGAGTTTTCCTTCCAAAGCTCTGGTTGCTTCTTTGGTGGACTGAAGACCGTCGCACCAGGCTTGAGATGGTCTGCAGGAGCGTTTGGGAACTCTGCTTGAGATAGCCCTTTTTCAGCCTGCGTTTTATACCCAGTAGCTTCTACAAATTTCAGAAACTGTGCGTTTGTTACTTCTGCTTCATCTATAAGGAAGGCGTCCACGGTGACACGATGTTCGGGAGCTTCTTCTGGGTATTTAGACCTTGTTCCTAGCTCTTTTTCATTTCCTTGTGTAAAGGTGAGCTTAGGAATATAGACCATTCCCTCAGGGATGGATAAGCCCTTTGGTGGGGTATTTGATATGGAAGCTTCCTTTGCGCTTTCTGATTTTGGTGACGGGGTGGTTTCTGTCGCTGCCTCCTTATCTTTACAAGAAGTAGTGAGAAGGAACAGGCTTGTAGCTTGGAGAAGGAAAAAAAATCGATAAAAAGGTCTCATTTCAAACTTGGTATTTTTGGCTATCACGTCTTTCTTGCCATATGGCTATCAGTAAATTTCGCCCATGTATAGATTTACACGGAGGGAGAGTAAAACAAATAGTAGGCGGAACCCTTAGTGGGAATGATGCGGACTTACAGGAAAACTTTGTGAGTAAAGAAAGCTCTGCGGAATTTGCAGAGAAATTCAAAGCGGACAGATTAAAGGGAGGGCATGTCATCAAGCTAGGCCCTGGAAATGATGAGGCAGCATGCGAAGCGCTCGCGGCGTGGAAAGGTGGACTGCAAATAGGCGGTGGAATTAGAAAAGAGAATGCGAGCGAGTGGCTAGAGAAAGGGGCAAGCCACGTCATTATTACCTCTGCTATTTTTAGTAAAGAAGGCGTGTTTTTAGAGAAGAACTTTGATGAACTTATTTCTGAAGTAGGAACGGAAAGGCTTGTACTTGACCTGAGTTGTAAGAGAGTGGGGGAGAAATGGGTGGTAGCGATGAATAAGTGGCAAACTATTACGGAGCTGCCTTTAAACGAAGAAACGCTAAGTAATCTTGCTAGCTCCTGCGCGGAGTTTCTCATTCACGCCGCCGATGTTGAGGGGCTTAGCTCTGGTATGGACGTGGACCTAGTCTGCTGGATGAGTGAATGGGCAAAAAGGAATACGAATACTCCGATAACTTACGCAGGTGGAATTTCATCCATTCAAGAAGTCGATGAGATTCAGAGATTAAGTGAAGGCTACATTGATTTCACGGTTGGTAGCGCTCTTGACCTCTTCGGCGGAGATAAGATTTCTTATCGCTCGCTCGTGGCTAGGCAGAAGTAGAGAAGCAGTTATATTCACGCTCCCATTTTACACTCGTTGCTGGTCCATGACCCGGAAGTAGCAAGGTGTCTTCTGGTAGAGCAAGAAGGATGGAAAGGCTATTCAGGCTCTTAATAGCGTTATAATTAGGCATTCCTATTGACCCTGCAAATAAGGCGTCTCCACAAACGCACAGTTCTTCTTCTCGAAAGTAATAGCTGACATGTTCTTCTCTGTGCCCTGGTGTTTTGAGGACTGCTACACCCTCTGGAGCGGTCAACTGCAAGTCTGGATAGTTTAGTTTTAGCGCCTCCAGTCCTCCGATGTGATCCTCGTCATGATGTGTGATCAATACATGAGACGGTGTGATGTCAGCCTTCAGTAGCTCTGTGTCTAAAGGGCTTTTACGGGGAGCGGTATCCACTAGGAGATAAGCGTTCTTAGTTTTTATCCCCCAAACATTCACAGAGAAATCATAGAAGGGAAAGACGAACTGATCGACGTGAGGGTGTGAATACTCCTGGGGATGTTTATCGGTGCTCTTTAAAAGTGAAACTCCTTTTTCATTAAGGGATAAACTAAAATCTTTTTCCTCCGAAATGAGGTTCGCTTTCTTTTGAATATCGCATAATTCATCGGCGAATTCGATATTTGGAAAGATAGGCATTGTTTCGATGTATAATTGATTTAGGATTTAGTCCCTTTTCGCGTTATTTACTAATTCCAACACAGCATTTAGAAGAATTATTTGCTCAAGTTTTGAAAAGTGTATTTTTTCTAATTTTTCCTCTTTACAAGGAATGCAATCTATCTAGAAAGCAATCTTCGATTAGTATATCTAACAGGAAACTGAAAGTGAGCTGGTTGTTAATTTCATAAGTGTAAAGGCTCGGCGCGAGTGCGTCGAGCCGATACAGTTAAGAGTTATCTTTTATAAAGAGGGCGTTTTTGTTTTAAGAGCTTCTAGAGCTAGCTGAGTTAAAACGAAGCCAAATGTGGCTGTGACATGAGTAATGGCACCATAACCAGTCGCGCAGTTTAGATTCTTGGGTGTATGCGATATAATTTTCTCATGGTCTTCAAGCGAACAAGGCTGAGGAGAAGTCATTTCCTCATCGGACAAGACGGCTGGAATATAGAATTTTTTTGCTTTTTTTCCCTTTCCATTTGGAAATCCGTAATAAGTTCTTAATTCTTTTCTGACGGAGCTTATAAGCTTATCACCATGAGCTCTAGCTAGATCTGCAACTTTAATCTTTGTAGCGTCTATTTTTCCTCCAGACCCTCCACAAGTGAAGACTGGAATACCCTTAGTAATGCAACTAGCAAGTAGGTGGGACTTTGCTCTTGTGGTATCTATAGCATCAATAACTATGTCTGGCATAGAGGCTAGAAGTTGTTCTGAGTTTCGCTTAGAATAGAATGACAACTCTACATGTATTTTACAATGAGGGTTGATTTTTAGAACCCGCTTCATCAGAGCCTCCGCTTTCATTTTTCCATAGTTTCCGTCATGGGCATGGATTTGTCTGTTAGTGTTCGTGATGCAGATTTCATCTAGGTCTACGAGAGTAATCTCCCCGATTCCTGACCGAGCTAGAGACTCTACTGTCCAGGAGCCGGCGCCACCGAGCCCAACAACCATTACATGGGCTTCTGAAAAAACTTCTAAAGCAGCTTTCCCGTATAATCTACCTACTCCACCGAATCGATTGATGTAGTCTTCTGTTAACATGTCAAAAGCGTCCATAAAAGAAGCTGATGATCAAAGTATTTTTTAGGATTTGAATAATTAATGATTCATGAACGTATTGATGATGAGCATATGCAAAGTATCGATCTAGATATCCCCGTTACCTTCAAGCATCGCGTCCGTCTTACGAAGGATGTTTTTTTAGCTGAAAATAAAGTGTTAGGAGGTCTTTTTCGTAAGGATAAGGATGCGAAGGTGATTATCTTTGTAGAAAATGAGATTACTAGTCATTTTCCTGCCTTAGAGAAAGAACTACTCAATTGGTTTTCTTGTCACTCTCATCTTAGCCTAACCATTATTTTTAGAGCGGAAGGTGGGGAATATTGTAAGCGTTCGGAGGCCGTCTGCCGAGAGGTGATGGATGCCATAGAGCAGAATAAGATAGACCGCCATTCTTATGTATGGGCGATAGGTGGCGGAGCATTTCTTGACGTCGTAGGCTTTGCCGCAGCTACAGCACATCGCGGAATTCGTCTGGTACGTTTTCCGACCACAACTCTTGCACAGGGTGATTCTGGTGTCGGAGTGAAAAATGGAATTAATCTTTATAGAAAGAAGAATTTTCTAGGCACCTTTGCTGTTCCATATGCCGTGGTGAATGACTTTCGCTTTCTATACACTCAGTCGAAGCAGGCTTGTCGAGAGGGGCTCATCGAAGCGATAAAGGTGGCGCTGGTGAAAGATGGAGATTTCTTCCATTGGATAGAGAGAAATGTTGATGAACTTCGTGAACTATCTCCATCTGTGTTAGAAGAGAGTGTAACGCGTTCTGCCATATTACATGCGAAACACATTGCGCAAGGCGGAGATCCTTTTGAGATGGGTTCGAGTAGACCACTAGACTATGGGCATTGGGCAGCGCACAAAGCAGAGCAAATATCGGACTTTAGATTGACACATGCTCAGGCGGTTTGTGTGGGAGTGGCTCTGGATACTCTCTATTCAAGCAAGAAGGGCTTTCTCTCAGAAGAAAAAGCAATGAGAGTGATACATCTTCTTAAAAAATTAGGTTTGCCGCTTTGTGATGAAGCCTTTGAAGTGAGAAATACGATTGGCAACCTTGCCCTGCTTGATGGGCTTGAGGAGTTCAGAGAGCATTTAGGTGGAGAGCTTACGGTTCTGCTCTTACATGATTTAGGGCAAGGGATGGATGTTCATGAGATAGACGGTGAAATAGTAGAAGAATGCTTAGAAACTCTTAAAAGCATTTCTATAAAATATGCTCAATGATTTGCTAGGTTTTCTCTGTCAGCATTGTGAAAATAATACGATTGCATTTAAGGTGATCACTTGGTTGTGTTCTGCATTATGTGGAAAGGTAGATTTCAAGAAGCAACAGCAGATTTAGTAGAGCAGTTCGGGGAGTCCATTTCATTTGATTGGCGGTTATATTCCTACGATGTAGCAGGCTCTATTGCTCACGCGAGGGCGCAGCTGACGGCGGATCTTCTTACGGATGAAGAATTTTCTGCGATTGAAGCTGGGCTTAAGGAGATCGAGAAGGAGATAGAGGAAGGCAAGTTTGAGTTTTCTACGGCATTAGAGGACATCCACATGAATATTGAGGCGGAGCTGACGAAGCGGATTGGCGATGCAGGGGCTAAGCTTCACACCGCTCGCTCCCGTAATGATCAAGTGGCGACAGATACCAGACTCTATTGCCGAACAGAAATAGATCTTATTCTAGAGCTTTTAGAGTCCTTAGAAACGGCACTCCTAGATCAGGCCGAAAGCCATGCCGCCACAGTCTTGCCCGGATATACACATTTACAACGCGGACAGCCTGTAACAGTGGGGCATCACCTACTAGCCTATGTAGAAATGCTCGCGCGTGACAAAGGGAGATTGTTGGACTGTCAAAAACGCTTGAATGTGAGTCCACTTGGCTCGGGAGCACTTGCAGGGTCTACCATTAATTTAGACCGCCAGCAGATCGCTAATGAACTAGAGTTCGCATCCGTGACCACTAATTCGATGGATGCGATTGCGGATCGGGATTACATCGCGGAGTTACTTTTTGCGCTGGCTCTTGTGGGTGCGCACCTTTCTCGCTTGAGTGAGGACTTTATTTTATGGAGTAGTAGTGAGTTCGGGTATTGCACGTTTTCTGATGCGCACACCACGGGATCTTCTCTGATGCCGCAGAAGAAGAATCCTGATGTTTGTGAAATAACACGCGGGAAAACAGGAAGGCTTTATGGGAATCTAACCGCTATTTTGACCGCTATTAAGGGGCTTCCACTGACTTATAATAGAGACCTTCAGGAAGACAAAGAGCCTCTTTTCGATTCTATAGACACCATTAAGCTCACCCTAAAAGTGAACGCAGAAATGATTTCGGCAATGACGATAAATACCGAAAGGTGTGAAGCGGCCGCTTCTGACCCACTTTTATTGGCTACAGACCTCGCAGACTACCTCGTGAAGAAGGGCGTTCCATTTCGCCAAGCACATGAATTAGTCGGTAAGGCAGTAGCGGAGAGCTTTTCTCAAAATATACCTTTAGATAAGCTGGATCTCACAAAAATTGATGCGGCGTATGATGCAGATGCGAAGGCGGTCTTTAATCTAGAAACGGCACTGAGGGCGAGAACGAACCCTGGCGCTCCATGTGTAGATAATGTGAGAGCAGAGATTCAGAAATGGCGTAAGGCTTAAGACACCCAATACGCTTGCAGGGTCTTGGCTGAGGCTGGGTCATTGAGGGCAAGGGCATCTTCTGGAAGCTCTTTTTTACTGGGCTGAATATGGAGGCTTCCTTTTTGAAGGTAAAGCTTACGCATGAGCTCGAGGGCGAGTCGCCCCATGGTGTAGCGCACGTTTACTTCTACGACAGGTCGAAGAACGAGGGTGTCTGCTTTATCCCAATACAGAAAGGCGTCTATTCCGACTGGTCCATGGTAATTTGGCAAAAGCTTTGGGAGCAAGTTAGGGATGATTTCATGATAAAGCTCTTTAAAGTTTGTTTGCACAAACAGGGTAGTCCGTGCTTTTTCTGATAAGAGAGCACTCCATTTATGAGCGACGTGTGCGGATTGAAATTGTCCTTTCTCGCTATTCTTCATAAGGCAAAACCCTTTCAATTGAGCAGGAGCTTTTTCACCCTCTAGGTCGTAGTGAACCGAGAAGTCGAGATAGCACTTTCTCTCGGGCTCTATAATCAAGGATTGAGAATTCTTTAGAAGTTTACAAGCTTTCTCAATAGCCGCAACCGCATGTTCTTCTGACGAGAAAGGATCGTAAATGAGTTGTTCCCTTCCAGAACAGGAATAGAGAGGTTTAATTCGTTGAGGCTCTGTAGATTCTAATAAGTGAGTCTTTAATTCTTTAACATTAGAAATAAGGAGAGAGTCTGAGGGAATACCCACCATTTCAGTGAGCTTAAGTCCTATCTCTTTAGAAAACCAGTGATGAGGAAGAGCGTTACTCCATTGGTGAGGAACAGAAGTTGGGAGTTGCTCTTTGAAGCGCTTTAGTGAACGAGAGGCGTCTGGAGACCAAGCCCACGGGATGAGCCCGCCAAGCTTTCTTTCTGAAAGGCTAGGGTCATCTTGCGCGATCAACTCTGGAATGGGTATGTCTGCCTCGCGCAATGACTGAAGATGCTTAGTGGAGGGCAGCTTTCGTAAGAGGAGCATATCATCCTGCTTAGCTATGGCTAGCATGAGGAATTCTAGATCTTGCTCAATGTCTTGGATGCGTGACCTTTGCTGAATAGGCTGTTCTAATTTCTCAGCGAGAGCGTGGGCTTCCGCACTAGAATTAAACCAATGGAGGACAGGATTTCTGCCGCGAGACTGAGAATAGACGGAAAGGTTAGTGATGAAGTCTTCATTAAGCCCCGCTTTTCTTCTAGCCTCCGGATTATATGGAGCTAAGCCCTTTGCCTTAGAGGCACTGAAGGGCAGCTCAAGCCCTTCACGATAGGCGTTCCAATCACTTTTTTGCGGAGCTTTCCATTCGCGCAACCATTTAATACCATGTCCCACATGTCCGATTTCATCTTGGTAGATTTTCTCCAGAACAGCAGCGGTTCCAGTATCTCCTACTTCGCGAAACTTTTGCGCATAGTGGTGGGAGAAATCTAAGTTAGCTTGCTCAAAGGTAAGATTCAGCTTAGTGACAAACTCCATGGGAGAGCGCATGGGAGAGACGAGCCTCCAGAAATAACTATTCAGTGGAAGCTGCCCAAACTCCACGCCACATTCCTTCATGCGGCGGATATACATGAGGGTATGCATCTGCTCTTCTCGCATCGCTTCAAACACGCCTCTCCGGTATTCCGTGTGAGCATCAGGAAACTTGAGAAGAACGAGCGCCATGAGCTCAGAGGCGAGAAGTTCATGATTTGCGAGGAAGTGGAGAAGCTCCCCCCTTGGTTTATCTTGATCTAAAACATTTACCCCAGGGAATGAAGATCTAACCCCTTTTTCAGAGAGTTTAAGTTCTGAGGGACGGGTGGGGGAATGTGGGGTCTTAAGGGAGTGAGGTCGAGCTGTATCTAGAAGGTCAAACGATGAGATCGCTAGTTTTTCTTCTAGGTTTTTCCCAAAGAGCACTTGCTCCGCTGCCTCAGAGATGGTCATGTTTTTCTAGTTGGTTTTTCACTGGGAGAAGGAGATTCCCCTAAATAAAAAAAGCGCACGAGGAGTGCGCCTTAAGAGATTATGCTAAATCTAGCATATTACCCGTTTAAAACAGTAACGTAGAGGAAGTCTTTTTTAGCAAGGGCATCAATCATTCCCTTATTATTCTTATACTTTTCCGCTGAAACAAATCTAGTGCCAGACCTCCATTCACGACGACCTGAGATGAAAGCAACTTGCTCGCGGTCGTTCTTAAGGTTCGGCTTGTGTGTCAGTGTTACAAGACAGCTCCCTTTCTCTTCTTGAGCCTTTGTAAGGTCAGAAGGAGAACATTGTCCGCGGTCTTTTGGTAGGAGTTCTGTCTTTGGCATGGGGCATGGCTTATAGAGTTGTTTTTCAGTAAGCGTCGAGTCTTTTTTTGAGAAAAAACGATTTGTTTTTATGGGGGGAAGTTAAAGTAGGGAACTTCTGGAAACTATCTTTACGATCAATGTGAAATCTCTTGATATTCTAATGCCTTTTAAAAAGGGAATGAGTTTTTGCCCTTTGGGTTACTTTGCCTTTATAACAGAAGGCTTTATTATTCGTTAGTTCGTAATGCACGCATTACTCCTGCCTCATTCTTTGCCCTCTCCCAAAATGCTCGTAAATCGTTTAAACCTAGTTACCAGAAGTCCCCTTCAATGTGAGCAAATAAAAAAAAGATTCTCCGCTGAATTGTATGGAGCTAGGTTGGGTTTTCCGTAATGATAGAGCAAGACATGGGTGATACGGATAAAAATCAGTTATACTGGGAAAAGGGAATACGTTCCACTCGCCTTAAGATCAATACGGCGTGGTTTTTATCTGCGCTAGCTCGTCCGCTCGCGGGATTTTTCATCATTGCGGCCTTAGTTCTCTTTTATTTCCGTTGGGTGGGGGATTTGGACTGGATGCGACCTTCTTTTATTATTGCTAGCCTTTTCATTACCACTCTCATTTACGTGGTGGTTACTCTTGCTGGGAAATGGGAGGGTAAGCAGGACACCGTGGTGAGGATTGATGACTCTCTTTCGCTTAATAATCAGCTTTCAATGGCGGTAAGCGGGCGAGCGCCATTTCCTGAGATAAAGGCACTGCCTAAGATTTACGATTGGAAAGCATTTTATTTTCTCCCGCCTCTTTTGATCGGGCTATTAGGGCTAATACTTGCCGCCTTTATTCCGATAAAAAAGGCACCTCCTACTTCGTTTAATATACAGGAGCCGCTTGCCTGGGAAGAGATGGAGGAGGAGCTAGAGATGCTTAAGGAGGAAGAGCTCGTAGAGGAGGAATACATCGCGGAAAAAGAAAAAGAGCTAGAAGCCCTGAAGACGCAGGATCAAGAAGATTGGTATGAGCACTCTTCACTAGAGGCTACGGATCACCTCGTAAATCAGCATAAAGAGGAGAAAAATAAGCTAGCTGACGCTCTGGAAAACGCAGCGGAGCAATTAGAAAAGATGGAAAGTGGCAAGGGGAATCCTGGTGCCTTGAAATCCGCCTTTAATGAGTTTCAAGAGTCGCTTAAGGGAATGGAAAACGCCCAAATGAAGCCCAATAAGGAACTACTAGAACAGATGAAGGGTATCTCGCCTGAGAGTTTAAAGCAGCTGTCTCCAGAAGAGATAGAAAAGCTAAAATCTAAATTACAAGAGGGTAGTGATTCTCTTTCTGAGGGTGATGGAGCTGGTGATGATGGGGAAGGAGCTCCGCAAGACGGTAAAAAACTAGGCAACGGATGGGAAGGAAGTGGTGAAGGCGAAGAGCAGGGATCGGGTGAACCGGGCATCAATAGAGGTCCAGGGCATGATGAACTCCTCTATGGTGATACGCATGAGCGATTAAATACAGAGAAGGATGGCGGGCTAGAAGCGCAAGATCTTTCAGACTTTACGCCTGGTGATTTACTAGAGCTTCAAGACGCAGCCCCACAAGCTGAAGAAAAATTTTCTGGTGTAAGAGCGAGCGGTATTACAGAAAACCAAGGGCGAGGAGGAAACCGAGTATGGAAGCAAGCTCTTCTTCCTGCGGAACAAGAAGCCCTGAAATTTTATTTTTCTAATGAACCAAACGATAAGTAATCAACTCAGTGAAGAGCAATTAAGAAGAGGGAAAGAGCTCAGTGATAAGCTCATCTCAGGTCTTAATATGATTCTTCTAGGGAAAGAAGATTTAGTGGACATGGTGACCGTGGGTGTTCTTGCGGAAGGACACCTCCTTTTAGAAGGCTTACCGGGTCTAGGAAAGACAGAGCTTATAAAAGGCTTAGCCCTGCTTACCGGTCTGGACACATCTCGAGTGCAATTCACGCCAGATCTTTTACCCGGAGACATTACCGGAAACCCTATTTTACAAGAGGTGGACGGGCAGAAAGTATTCGTCTTTCAATCTGGTCCCGTATTCACTAACCTTCTCCTAGCGGATGAGATAAACCGAGCTTCGCCTAAGACGCAGTCTGCACTCCTAGAGGCAATGCAAGAGAAACAGGTGACGGTTCTTGGGGAGACGCATCTGATTAAGAAACCCTTCTTCGTGCTCGCCACGCAAAACCCGATCGAACAAGAGGGGACGTATAGCTTACCCGAGGCGCAGTTAGACCGCTTTCTTTTTAAGCTGAACGTGCGTCAGAACTCGGCAGCGACTTTAGAGAAAATTATCCTTAGTAAAGAAGCAGGCCAAAGAACGGAGGTGAAGCAAGTGATAACGCCTGAGGATCTAGATGAGCTGATGCAAATGGTGGATCAGGTATATCTACCAGAAGCGGTGGTCAGCTTTATCGCTAGGCTTGTAGATGCCACAAACGGGGGCGGAGAGACAGAAGCTGGAAAGCTCATTAAGTTTGGCGCAAGCCCGAGAGCAGCTTTATCTTTCGCTAGGGCGGCAAAGGCGAAAGCGATCTTAAGAGGAAGACCGAATGCGAGCTTTGAGGATGTTAGAGAGTTGGCTTTACCAGTCTTACGGCACCGCATCATTTTAGATTACCAAGCGAAAATAGCAGGTGAGACGGAAGACTCCGTGATTAGTAAGCTCTTAGAAGAACTACCCGCTACAGACAAGTTTCTCCCACCTGGAGTAACGCAGAAAAAATAAGCTTTATAACGATATGAAACATATAGCTCTAGTCCTCACTCTTCTTTCTCTGCTCTCGTCTGCGCAGTACACTTTTACTGATGAGATTTATGATGGAGATACAGGGTCGAAGATTAAGATCAGTTCTCCTTTTGCGGTCGTTCCTCCGAGAGGATATTTCCCGATTAACGTAGAGGTGAGTAATAAGTCTGATAAGCCGAGTTATTGGACTTTTAAGGTATACTCAGAGGATGGTTATTCATTTGGAGCGGGGAGTAGTAGTAAAATGTCTAGTGAGTATACGCTAGAGTGTCCGTCTGGAGAGGTGATGAGGTATTCTTATTTAGTGCCAGTAGTGACGGTCTTAGATTATAAGAGATACCAGAATAATGCGAATATCTCTATCGAATACAGTGAATCAGGTGGCTTTCTTTCTGAGAATAAGTTAGAGACTTCCATCAGTGAAAGTATGCCCTCACTCCTGATGAGCGAAGCTCTCCACCGCGTCAATGGCTCAGTACTAAGCAGTGAATATAAAAAATCCATGGGAAGAAGTGGGGGAAATAGAATGGACTTTGACTGCCACTTTTTACCTTCTGAGATGCCGACAGACTGGAGAGCATATTCAGGTTTTGATAGTATCATGATTACGCCAGAGGACTGGGGCGAGATGGATTCGATGGCGAAGCGAGCCCTCTTAGACTGGTGTAAAATGGGAGGGGAGTTGATAGTTTATAAGAGGGCTGAAGCTCTTTCCATAGAAGCGGTTGGTATCCCTAAGGTCGGAGCCTTTGGGTGGGGGCGGGTGAGTGAGGAGACGGTAGGCAGCCGTCTTAAATTAGACGCAAAGCGTTTTATTGATAAGGTGAAATCTAACCCTAACGCGAATAGAGATTTAGCAGAAAACTATCAAGCAAGCTGGTCGTTGAAGAAGGTATTTGGAGAGAGACCTTTTAATATCGCTCCTCTCATAATCATTCTTCTTCTCTTTGCCATTTTAGTAGGTCCGGTAAACCTTTTTGTATTCGCAAAAGAGGGGCGGAGGCACCGTCTCTTTTTTACTACTCCTCTTATTTCCATTATTACCACCCTTCTCCTATTTATCGTCATACTGGTTCAAGATGGCATAGGAGGGACTGGTATTCAGCGTTCGTTAGTAGAGATCGATTCGGGTAATCATACGATGTATGGCTCACAAGAACAGATTTGTAGAACTGGGATGCTTCTTAAAACGCAATTTGAGATGGATGCTCCTGCTGTTATTGATCCCGTGATGTTAGCTCGCGATAATAATTGGGCACGAGTCAAAGCGAATAATGAAGGTGGAAAATGCCAATATAAATTACAGTTAACATCTTCAATGAAAACAGAGCTTTCTGGAGATTGGTTTTTGAGTAGGACTGAATCTGGGCATCTCATTCATTATAAGAAGCCCACTCGACAAGGAATAGATGTCATCAAGGAATCAGGAGGTCTCTATGCGCTTTCTTCCTTAAAGCCTGAAATGAAAACGTTCTTCTATAGATCTGCAGATAATACTTATTGGAAGGCATCTAGCTTGAAACAGGGAATCAAGAAAAAATTAGATCAAGTAACCGCCAAGGAATTTAGAACATGGTTAAATAATGAAAGAGCACTTTTCGACCAGACAAATCAAAAAAGGATAAGGTCTGATAATAGACCGAATAGATACTACGCGAGTTGTGAGGACTGGGATTCTTTATCAACACATCCAGACATAAAATGGAACGATAAAACAGCTCTCATTTGTGGAGACAATGGAGAGCCTAATTGAAGAGTGAAAGTCTTTAGATGTCAGCTTTCTTTTTAAGAAGCTCGAACTGCTTTTTTAGTGCCTCGAGTTCTACTTCTCTTTTAGCGATTTCTTCATGAAGCTCACCTAATTGGTTGAAAATATTACTGCCTTTAGGAGTGGATAAGCCAACTATGTTAGGTGCTGCAGATATATCAAGCCATCCTTTAATAGTCACTGCAGTCATACCAAATTTCTTAACGGCTTTTACCACGCCACCGCGTCCGTTGTGGCTATCGTTGTATTCCGTAACGAAGTCCACGACCTCTTGCTTTTCTTCTTTCGAGTATCTTTTGCCTTGTGAGCTCATTATTTATAAAAAGATGGTGAACACATCTGCCGTTACTCAGTTAAGAGTATACTTCTAGTATTTTTTCTATCTCCGAAAAATTATAAGCGAACTTCTCAGCGCTTGCTTTTACTTTCTCTCTCGCCTCATATTCGCCATAACCGATAAAGAGTGATGCGACGCCTTGGCATTCTAGATCAGACACACCATCTCCGACCATTACAGTCACTTCAGGGTTATATTTCTCTATAAGTTCTTGAAGGATTTCAGGCTTACCTCCATTTCTCGTCGTAGGGCTAGCAGTAAAGCTTTCATATTCGCCTTCTTTATCAAAATGTAGGGGAACGGCGTAGATTTCATCGATCTCAAGAAACTTCGCAAACGGCTTGATAGGATCGATAAATCCACCCGATATGATAATAGGCATCCAGCCTTTAGCGCGGAGGTTATCTAGAGATTCTTTCACACCTTCAGAAGCCTTATCTATATAGAGTTGACCTACTTCCTCGCAGAGCTGTTTAGTGGGCTTGATGAGATTCAATCTTTTGCCAAAGATTTCTTCAATCGCAATCTCACCAGACATGGCTTGATTTGTGAGATCTACTATCTGTTGTTTTACCTCATTTCCGCGCACGGCAGCTAACTCATCTACACCTTCTATTTCTGAAAGGGTGGAGTCACAATCTAAGCAAAGTAATTTCATATTAATTATTTTTTATGTTCACGCATGTTCCAAGCTGCACTCGGTTGTAAAGATCGATTATATCTAAATTTTTCATGCGAATACAACCTATTGACATTGGGGTGCCAATACTCCCTTCGTTGTTCGTTCCGTGAATGTATATATATCTTTTAAAGGTATTATGATTACACGAACCTACACCGCTAAGCCTAAGGATTCTACTTAAAATCATATCGTGATTGGAATCATTATCCTCTAAGGAAAATAATCCTACCCTTACACGTCCTTTATAAACAGCGTGTGCAGCTTCACCTCCGCCGAATTTTTCGGAAACTTGAAATTTACCTAAAGGGGTTTTATTGCTCCCTTCTTCAAAGCCGATTCCAGCCTTTGAAGTTGAGACAGGATAGACCAGACCCTTAAAAGTAAGTGTCTGGTTATTTATTGAGACCGTAATTACTTCCTTGGTGCCTTGTACGCAATGCATCTAACCACACGTGTTACAGAGCGTTTCTTCTTCTTCGTTTTGTAGGCACTTACCACTTCCAATGTTCTCTACATCAGTAAATGGAGCTTGTGTCTTTAGTCCTAGGCTTGCGAGGAGATCCATATCTTTCTTCACCGCAGGGTTCTTTGCGGTAAGAAGCTTGTCACCATAGAATATAGAGTTTGCACCAGCGAAGAAGCAGAGCGCCTGTCCTTCATCTGAAAAGTGCGTGCGTCCAGCAGAGAGGCGCACCTTCGCTTTAGGCACTGCGATACGAGTAATAGCGATCATTCTGACGACATCAAATACAGTCACAGGGTCTTTCCCTTCAAGCGGTGTTCCTGGCATTGGCATAAGAGAGTTGATAGGCACACTCTCTGGTTGAGGGCTCATCTCGGAAATAGTTTCAATCATCTTAAGACGATCTTCTGCCGTCTCACCAAGTCCTAGTATCCCACCACAACAAACAGACATTCCCGCTTCTTGAGCATGCTTGATGGTGCTCAACCTATCATCATATGTATGAGTAGTGACAATGTTTGGGTAATGTTCACGGGAGGTGTCTAAATTATGATTGTAGGCCGTGACACCAGCTTCTTTTAGCGTTTTAGCCTCCTCAGGTCCTAGCTCGCCTAGGGTGACGCAGACTTCCATTCCTAAAGTGGAAACATCTTTAATAATATCTACGACTTGATCAAACCGCTTAGTTCCGCCTCTAACACCACGCCATGCTGCACCCATACAGAAGCGCGTAGATCCTGTCTCTCTAGCGGCACGAGCTCTCTCCATGACCGCTTCCTTCTCCATAAGGCGCTCTACTTGGACGCCAGAATTATAGCGTGCGGACTGGGCACAATAGGAGCAGTCTTCTGAGCATCCGCCTGTTTTAATAGAAAGTAAGGTACAAAGCTGGACTTCATTGTTTTCCCAATTCTCCAGATAGACCTTACGCGATTGGGAGATAAGGTCAAAAAAAGGCATCTCGTAGAGAGCCATGAGTGCATCGTATTTCATATATATGTTAGATATTATTCAGTAGACCCAAGATCCCATGACCTTCGGCATTAATCCTTTACTTAAAACTACGTAATCTGTTTTTCCATTCGCACCTACTAAGGTGATGCCGGTAGCGCGTTTCCAAAAGCCGCTCATGCTCTCACCTGTGTGACAGCCATAACTTTGACATATAGCGCCCTTAGAAAAAATGCTCGAGCGGATGCGTCCAAGATCATTTTCATGTATCCACGCTTTGCTTGCCGCCATGATTTCACTGCCATAGTCTAAGAGAAAGCAGTGCTTGTTTGAGTGACCGAAGAAATCGAACGTTTTCACTGAGCCTTTCGGTTGGCTATTAATGGCGCTTATCGCCCCGCTTCCACTTGAGACCCACTTGAGCTTTGCTCCGCGTTTTTTAGCCTGTTCTTGTATCCATTGTGTGTATGGCTTCCCGTCTTCATAGCCACGTTTTGTGTAACCAGGTTTATAAACGATCCAAACTACAGGAGCGTCTCCGTAAACTTTTCTTATTTCTCCCATGCGCATGGTGGAAGCACGGACAAAGTTTGCCCACCAGCGATCGTGTTGATCGCGGTCAACTCTCAAGTCTTCCCACGACCTCAGTGCCGGTCCTCCGCAGAGAATCACATGGCGTGCCTGTGATAAGCTGGAGGTTAGAGATAATAGAAGAAGGGTAAGTATGAATTTTCTCATCGTTATGGAATATAGCATCAGCAAAAATAGGGGAGCAAGTATTAGTTTTCACTGGTTTTCGCGCTTTTAAGACACTCATTACAAAGCTCTTTCCCGTCAGTAGTAACGCGGAAGTATGCGCTAGAATCATCACTGTCTTTCTTGCCACAGTTTTCACAGGTGTGGAAGCTTTCAGGTTTATCTGATTTTTGTTTGATGTTTACCTTTCTGGCTTCTCGCTTAGATGCGGAAAAGAGAAGAGGGAC
Source organism: uncultured Verrucomicrobiales bacterium (assembly GCA_938008215.1). Classification (GTDB taxonomy): domain Bacteria; phylum Verrucomicrobiota; class Verrucomicrobiia; order Verrucomicrobiales; family Akkermansiaceae; genus WTJZ01. Next base: position 98,156 of record CALLLS010000001.1, read on the forward strand.
GGCGATAATAAAGTAGGGGAGGAGGCATCCTAAAACATAGATAAAGAAAGGAATTCTAGAAAATGCAACCATCAGCACCCATAGCCCAGATAGAGCGGCAAGAATGGCGATGGGCACTGGTAAAATAAAGAACAGGCGTATTTCATACTTCGGATGGTAAGTAGCGAAGGCGAAAAGGATGGAAAGATCAAAGAGAATGCCAGGAGAGATAGAGTTAACTACGGTGTAACGATAACCCTCATTGGAAATACCTAATAACCCAAAGTCAGTCACACTAAAAAAGATACTTACGAGTAGGCACGTGAGCCAGCCTCCGATAAAATAGACCGTGGTTCGAAAAACGCCCCATCTTGTTTCAAGACCGTCACTGAAACTCATAAGTAGGAGAGCCGCAAATACCGCAAAGATGGCACTCATACTGCCTCCAGATCCAGAGAGTGACCCTACTGGAACGAAGACAAAGGTGAATAATCTCCAGACTTCACCCGACATTATAGCTGTCCAATTAAAATCAAGTAACTGATTAGCTCCTTTATTTAGAAAGGTGAGTCCCAGAACTCCTAACTGAAAGAGGGCGAGGTATCTGATGATGGAAGGAAAAGCGATCCAACCAATTTTACGTTCTAGCCAGTTCATTATCCTTTATATGCGTTAGAGCGAACTCCTTTAATTCCTAGTCCTTTAATGACGAAAAGCCGACCTGCATGTTCTTCTATTTCTGATTTGTGCACTCCTGTCGTGACATAGAGTTCATCGAAGTAGTGCCCGCCAAAGGCGCAAGCCGTTGTTTCTAGGCAAGGGAGATCAATTTTTTGGAGGAGTTTGCCTGATTGAGAATATTGCACCACACATGCTCCGTGACAAAAGGCGATCCAGAGGTTTCCGTCTTCATCGATGGTCATCCCGTCTGGTGAGGCATCTACTTGAGAAGTGGGAAATGCCACTCGCTCATTAGTGAGTTCTCCAGACTCCGAATCATAATCAAAAGCAAGGACTGCTCTTCTGGGTGTATCAATATAAAACACCGTCTTTCCTGTGCCATTCCAGACTATGCCATTAGAGTTTGTGACTCCAGAATAGGCGGTGTGATGCGTTTGGTCTGGATCTAGACGATACAGAGCTGCGTCTCCTTCTACTTTTTTAAGGCTTATAGTCCCCGCAAAAAAGCGTCCATCTGGCGAACATTTCCCATCGTTAAAGCGGTTGTTTTCCTTATTAGGCTCAGGGTTTGCAATGAGAGTGCTTTTCCCAGTGAATTCATCTAAAAAATAGAAGCCGTTGTCTCCCGTCCAAACTAGACCGCCGTCTTCTCTAGGGACAATAGTACTTACGCGTTCACCAACATTAAAAAGTAATTCATTCCCAGACTTAGGATCAAAGCGGATGATTGTATGTTTCTCTATATCAACGTAATATAAAAAGCCCTCCCACCATATTGGTCCTTCACCCCATTGGGCATGATATTCTCCGATTGGTTCGATAGTCATTTCTTTACTCATTAAATGGGGTGCGGAGGAAGTCAAAGCAGAACTCTGAGATATAGCTGAAATTTAGGTTTACAATAGAAGGTGTATTTTGGAGAAGTAATTGAAAGAAAAGTTATGGCACACATTTTAGTAGCAGGCGGGGCAGGGTATATCGGATCACATACTGTTCGGGCATTAGTAAGAGCAGGATATCAGGTCACAGTATTAGATAACCTCGTTCATGGTCATAGTGGAGCCGTAGTGGATAAAGGCGTATCATTGATCGTGGAAGACATGGGGGATATAGCGGCGATGACTCGCTTATTTGCAGATAACTCCTATGATGCCGTTATTAACTTTGCGGGATATATTAACGTTGGAGAGTCTGTGGGGAACCCACTTAAGTATTACCAAAACAATGTGGGTAATGCTGTTCAGTTCCTCATGGCGATGCAGGAAGCTGGCGTCGACAAACTCGTCTTTTCGTCCACCTGCGCAACCTATGGCGTCATAGATCAATTGCCTATCACTGAGGATGAATCACAAGCTCCGATTAATGCTTATGGGCAAAGCAAATTAATGTATGAGCACATCTTAGATGACTGTGATACGGCATGGGGTCTGAAGAGTGTTTGCCTGAGATACTTTAATGCCTGTGGTGCTTCAGAGGATGCTCTTATTGGTGAAGACCATTCTCCAGAAACGCATCTCATTCCTCTTGTCTTACAGGCAGCGAAGGGGATTCGTGAAAGCATTATCGTTTATGGAACCGATTATGCTACGGCAGACGGAACATGTATTCGTGATTACATTCATGTGAATGACCTTGCGGATGCGCATGTGAAAGCGGTTCAGCGCCTTTTAGGCGGAGGTGATTCACTGAAATGTAATGTCGGCACGGGTAATGGCTTTAGTGTGAATGAAATCATTGAGTCTGCTAAGAAAATAACAGGCAGTGAGATAAAAGTGGAATACGGAGCGCGACGCGAGGGTGACCCTCCTGAACTCGTCGCAGACCCAACGGTTGCTCATAATGAGTTACAATGGTCACCTACTTGTAGTGATATTGATAACGTTATCCGTTCTGCATGGAAGTGGATGCAGAATAATGATGGGCATTATCCGAGGGAGAGACCTTCTCACCACAGAGCCCATGGTGGGATCTTTAGTTAGCTAGTAGCATTCAATAAAGCGATATGAAGCTCACTTGCTGAGTCACAAAGTGGGAAGTCAAAGCCTTGCAAGTGCTCCTTATCGTGATAGCCCCATGTGACGCCGATTCCCTGTGTGCCCGCGCCTTTAGCCGTTTCTAAATCTATTGTAGAGTCTCCTACATATACGATTTCATTCGGGGACAGTCCTGCTTCATCACACATCGCAATGAGGGCGGTAGGGTCTGGCTTAATAGGAATACCCTCACGCTGACCGTAGATGAGAGGGATGAGTTCTCGCCCAAAGAGTGCTTCTACGATCTCTACCGTAAAAGGATGCTGCTTGTTCGATAATATCCCAAGCTGAATTCCTTTGTTTTTAAGTGCGCCTAGTAATTCAGGAATACCGTCGAAGATCTCCGTTTTTTCTCTCCATACATCGGCATAGTGTGTTTGAAAACTGAACAAGAGTTCTGATATAATTTTGTTAGAAAACTGGTTTTCAGGAAGGGCGCGCCTAACGAGTTTCCAAAGCCCATCTCCGACATAGCCACGCACCGTGAATTCAGAAAGACGCTCTCTCCCTAGCTCATCAAAAACGCGGTTCAGAGCTTCTGTAATTCCAGGAAGGGACTCTACAAGTGTGCCATCAAGATCGAAAAATACTGCTTTCATGAAAGTAAGGTAAGTGCCATTTGAGACCAAGTTTCTAATGAGTCATGTTTCTCGCCGCGGAGTTCGCTAATGGGAATGAGCTGCGCGTCTATGAGGCAGTCTTCATTGGAGGAAATTTGATCGCTCGTCAAAGTGACCAGATGCACAACTCCAAGGTGGACTTCCCCTACCTCATTGGAGTCATCATTAATTAAACCAATAATTTCATCGGAATACTCTCCATGAATAATGAGCTCTTCCTCGATCTCACGCTCCACTCCTGCACGATAGGTCTTTTCTCCATCCTCTATGTTTTCATCGATCGGGTTAATGTGACCACCTACTCCAATAGAACCTTTAGCATGCAGGCGTGCTTCACCTCCCGATTTGCCTCGAAGATAATGCAGAATTTTGTCCTCGAACTGAAATAAGCAATACGGAATGAGCTGTTTGTGGGAGGGATCATCTTCCGCCGCTTCTCTATCAATGAAAAAGGTGTGCTCTGGTTTAAGGAGAGAAGGGAGATAATGTTCTACATCATCATTAGCCCCTTGAAAGGCTCCTAGCTCATCAAGGAGAGCTCTCTTTACTACTAAAATTTGTTCGCCAGCATATTTACCCATAAATTGCTTTTGTAGAGAAAGAGAATAAGAGTCAATGAAAACACTAGAGCTAATTATAAGGTCTCTAAAGTGGCGGGCCTCTAGCTAGGAAAGACTAGAATTAATTTGTGGAACATCAAAGTCAAAGACGACGAGGCGCTCTAGCTTGGGTTGCGCCAGATCTACTACTTTGAGATGGGTAGGGTGGAGTAGGTATGCGTCCTGAAGCATAAATGATAATAAGGTTCGCGCCTCCTTCCTCAATGAATTTAGCAGAGATTCCCGTCCTTGCTCCTGCAACTATGATAGGCTCTCCTTTAGAAATGGTGTCACGCAGACGCTCGTTCACTTCTGCTTTTGTGGAAGGATTTTCGATTCCTGTATATGGGTTTGGAATGTTTATAATGATTTATTAATGGAAGGATAGGGGTAAGTTTTTCATTTGCGATTGTGTTTTCCGCACCATATTATGCTTAATATCCACATAGAGACATAATACTGAAAATTATGTGATCTTTAGTGTATGTTCTACACGCACATTTTGGTATAGATAAACAATATGGAATCTTTGCTCCTTAATGCAGATAAAACACGATACAGTGCCAAGTGTCATTGGGTTTCTGTATCTCAAGAATCAGCTAAGCATAGGAAATTACTTAAAGACGCACTTGTTTGTCCTTTGTTTGCTGACAATAACATTGCGCATTTAGGTATATTTAATGCTTATTACCCTTATGATGTTATACGTGTTAATCAGTCTGGGACATTCATTCTTACGACCTTAGCGGGAGTAGGAGAGGCCATGATAGATGGAAATTGGGTGAAAATGAGAAAGGGCGAAGTCGCCACATTTCCACCATATATGATGAACGCCTATCGCGCAATAAAGGGCGAAAATTGGGAATTTGCATGGGTGCGCTATGAAGTACCTAAAAAAAAGAAATCGATAGTCAATGCTTCAACACCAACTATAGTTCCTTATCGCTCCTATGCTCTTAAAATGAGTATTGAAGGGTTGGTAGATGAGTTGAAAAACGCACCATCCAGTAAAGTAGTGATTAGTTGGACTAATTTGATCCACCAACAAGTAAAAAAAATCGTTGCTCCGCAAAAAGTAGATAAACGCTTGATTAATATGCTTAAACAAGTGGCTAAGAATCTTAGCCATGATTGGACCTTGTATGAATTAGCTCAGCAGGCAAACTTAAGTGAGGAGCATCTACGGCGCTTATGTAATCAGCAATTTGGGAGAAGCCCTATGCAGCAAATTACTTATTTGAGAATCTCTTACGCAAAGTCGCTTATCTTAAACACGGATGAGTCGATACAGGAGATTTCCCATAAAGTAGGGTATAAAAGCCAATTCAGTTTTTCTAATACCTTTAAAAAATGGAACGGGTGTCGTCCAACGGCACTAAGAAATTAGATGTAAGTTTTTAGTTGGCTGAAATAATGTTGAATAAGCCTCTGTGTAATTCTCATATTATGAAATCATACCGTTTTGTATTGCCTATTTATCTCATGGCTCTGACCGCTGTGTCTTTTGGTGAACC
>CALLLS010000002.1 GCA_938008215.1 uncultured Verrucomicrobiales bacterium
CGTCAGCCTAAACCCTTTCTTTTCCTTTTTCGGCTCCTCTAGTTCATAAGGCTTTCTTCTGATAGGCTTTTTTCCCATAATTTAGCAATTTAAAACAACCAGTAGTAACTATTTATTAACTTACACTCTATAGAGAGCTAATAGTTAGCCAGTCTATTTTTTCGTTTATTATAAAAATAGATAGATGAAGTCAAGAAATCTCAGTCTTAAATTACATAAAGGAAGTAAAAATGTTCAGGCTTCCTAAAAGAAGGTGTCGCTTATCCGTTCCGTCCTTCAAAGGCGCGGGCTAAAGTAAGCTGATCTGCGAACTCTAGGTTTGCCCCTACAGGCAGACCTCGCGCTAGTCCCGTAACTTTAACCCCTCTATGAGATAAAAGATCAGCAATATAATGAGAAGTTGCCTCACCTTCCACGTTTGCGCTGATCGCTAATATTACTTCTCCACCATCTGAGAAGTCCCTCACACGCTTTATTAAGGAATCAATATTTAAGTTCTCTGGGTGAACTCCATCTAGCGGAGATAGCACTCCGCCCAGGCAATGATAAAGCCCTTTATATGCGGCAGACCGTTCTAAGGCGATCACATCAGGAGCACGCTCCACTACACAAATGGTATTCTGCTCTCGCTTTGTTGAGGTGCATATTTCACAAAGACTCTCTTTCTCAGAGAAAAACCCACATTTCTGACAAAATCCAATCTGTTTTTCACATTCTACGAGCGCTTCCGCTAGTGAGAGTGGGTTTCTTTTAGAGTCCATGAGAAGCCATAATGCAATGCGCTCCGCACTTCTCGGTCCGATCGCAGGAAGGAGCTTGAGCTGATCTACCAGTTCACCTACTGCTTTAGGATAATTCATATTCTACTAGTAAAATTTTCACTCTCGCTTGTCCAATGAGAATCTGCAGACTTCGTGAAAAAGAGCTGTCTATCGAATAGCATCAAAAGCTTCAATCAATATTGCCATAATATGATCCTCTGGTTCTGTCCCAATTGAAATACGTATTAGATTCTGCGACATTTTATTTGTTTCTGCCCAATCTAATTCATCATAGTGGGCAAGCAACGTATATGGGCATGCAAGACTAAATTCAGTTCCTAAGCTTGGACCCTTCGTCAGTCTGAGTGCGTCATAGAATGCGGGTGCTTTCTTCTCGTTTTTAAGAATAATAGAAATCAGTCCTCCGTATCCACCTTGAGGAGTTTTATAAGAATTATAGTTCTCTATTGTATTAAATTTAGGGTAAAACACCTCTTCCACCAAATCATGTTTGTTGAGAAAGTCCGCAATGCTTTCACCGGACTTATTGACGATTTCCATGCGCTTCTGGAAATCCTCTTTATTTGATAGAAGCACCTCTTCATCTTCCCAATCCATTGTGCTTCCAAATTGACCTTGATCATCAAAGAATAGTCTAAATTCTTCTGCAAATGCTGACTTAGGGTTAATCCGTGTCGCTCCAGCCATCACATCCCCTTTTCCAGAAACCCACTTAGTTAAACTAGTAGTAACCACATCTGCATGCTCTAATACGTCCACGTTGTAATGACTCGCTACCGTATCATCGAGAATAAATGGCGTTTGACTGGTCCTACATGCCTTAGAAATCTCTTCAATCGCGGGCGTTTTCAGAAGTGGGTTAGAAGGAATTTCCGCATAAACTGCGGCGAATTCACGGTCTTTGATCCGCTCTAATGCTATTCGTAAATCTTCCCCCTTAGACTCTGCCAGGAATACCACGCCTGCTCCAAAAGACCTTTGAAGTCTCATCGCATCCACATAGGGAACATCCACTTGTAACGTCTTCTTGCCTTTTCGCTGTTTGTTTATGTGTCTGTGAGTGGCAAAGATAGCCGCCATACCACTTGCCCATAAGTGTAAATTCTCCTTATCAATATTAAAAAAAGATGCCATCTCATCGCGTGCATGAGAGCTTTTATCTTTTTCTTTTAAGTTCTCCAAGATCCTCTGTGCCTGACGACTAGAAACCCCCTCTCCAGAGTACCGCCAGAACAGCTTTGCGTGAGCCTCACTGTTCTCTGGATACACGAGCACAAAAACTCCTTTATAGCTTTTTATTTCCAGAGCGACCGTCTGCCTTAGCTCCATGAATCTTTGCGCCCTTTGCGCAGAGCCGCGCGTCGGGAATACCATCACCCTTTGCCCTTTTTGAGCATACTCTCCTCTTAGCTTAGAAAAGAGAGAAGCAACATCTGGAGAAAAGATAAAACGTGGATAGCCAGTCTCTAATTTACGTAAGACCTTATCTCGCCCCTCCTCATAATCAATGACGGACTGCCATGTAGGAAGACACATAGAACAAGCATGCCGCACATCTGGAACTGGCGCGCCAAGGTCTTCTTTTTGCCATAAAGGGTCTGTCCGTAAATCACGCATTAAAAATCTCTGGTTGGGAGTGCTAAGCTAGGAATAAAAGGAATAAAAGGATTTTCTCATTCTCCAATTATCCGTATAACGCTAATTTGAATTCATGTCATGGAAATCCCTTTTGTTTAGTATACTCATTGTCGCTCTTTGTGCGGTAATCGGTTGGCATATCGGCACACCTCAAGCAAAAGTTATTGAAGATCTTTCAGCTCTAAGACCTACGCCTCTTTCCACTTCTACGCATAGAGTCTTCCCCCCACAGAAATCATCCCACTTAGACCAGCGGAATGATCCTGGGGCAATTTCCAATGAGAGAATCATTTCCTTTCGTTCTTCCAAATCCTTGGAAGACTTTTTACGAAAAGCCTCCTCTAAAGGCGTTTATCTATTGGGAAGAAGCTCGTTTGGTAACAAATTACGTGTCCGCTTTGAGAGCCTTGAGCAACTCAGAAGCATCCTTCCCGATGATGCCGAAAGCATCTTAAACTACATCGTTTCTCCCCCAAGCCTTGAAGAAGGGATGCTGAATTCTGGCGCCGTAGCGTTTGAAGGACGAATGAAAGAATGGATGGGAATCCATGAAGACAACTCAGACTGGGGTGATAGTGTAAAGGTAGCTGTCTTAGATACGGGAATACAAAACCATGAAGTTTTCGCGAATAATATTACAGCTTTTAGTTTGGTCGATTATAAGGAAGGAGCCCTCCAAAACCCGCATGGAACTGCTATGGCATCTCTGTGGCGGGACGGAGATGGCAGAATTCCCGCTATTGCGCCAGCTGTAGAGCTCCTCTCTTACCAAGTGGCTGATGAAACAGGAGTTTCTAATCTGTTCCTTCTCTCAGAGGCTATTTATCTCGCTACTGAACAAGGGGCTGACCTCATCACAATATCGATGGGAGCAGCGCATACGAACGCCCTCCTAGACGATGCTATTGCATGCGCCAAGCAGAATGGAGCACTCATCGTAGCTTCTGCAGGTAATAACGGAGAGGAAGTAAACATCTTCCCAGCTGCCCATCCAGATGTCCTATCGATAGGCGCCATAGACTTTCATAATAACTACCCTGGGTTCTCTAATACTGGAGATCAAATTTCATTCGTTGCACCTGGAGTCGGGATACTAACTGCAGGAGAAGAAGGCTCATACGCTCTAAGCACAGGCACCTCTCCTGCGGCGCAGATTGGTGCAGCTACGATTGCCGCAACCATGTCAGAGCTTCATATCTCTGATCCTTATGAAGCGTATGAGCTCATAAGAACAAACCTTAACGAGCTAGGAGTCCCTGGCGATGATAACATCTTTGGGGAAGGCAGACCGCAAATGGATGTCATCCTAAACTATGATCAACCTGGAATCTATGATGGAGCCATAGCGGCGAGCCTGTTTAATAGAGATTCAGCAACGCAAAGCGGTCAGCTCCAAATAGTGATAGATAACCCTGGAACGGAACCGCTAAGTAAGGCGACTCTTTTCATCACCGCTAATAAACAATCATTTGAAGCTTCTCTTCCAAAAATCTCACCAAAGGAAAGCTACCAGTTCAATCTCCCCATTCCTATCTCACTTAACGCAGAAAACCTCTCCGTCACTTCACGTGTGCAATTAGAGAATGGCTTGCAAGATGCACGTCCAAACGATAATTCCATCAAAGCCTCCTTCTTACTTTCTAATGAATAATCGACGTCTATTTGTTCTTAGTGTCACTATGCTGGCGCATATATTTTCTGCATGTAGTTCATTACAAACAGGAGATGATAGAGCGTTAGAAGCACCAAACCGTGGGTTTAGCTTTGTGAGTCAAAAAGGCTTCTTTCAAACCGCTTGCGGTCCTGTTTCACTCATCAATGCAGTGGGTTCTGGAGCCCCTCAGTGGCGAGCGCTCCTCGCTGATTATAAGCAGCCCTTTCATGGTGTAAACGACCTCATCTATAATTACGGAAGCGAGCCATCCGTGGTCTTTAAAAATCGTAATCGCTGGAATGGTCGAATGGGGATGAATTTGCCAGACCTCACGCAGACTGCTCTAGACTTTTCAAGCAAATCGCTCACCCCGCTACCTACTCTTTCATCGGAAATTATTACTATAAACAAAGGTGATCTCTCAGATTTAAGGAAGGTTCATCACTACCTAGCTCATTCATTAAAGAATGGGTTTCCTCCCATTATGAATATTACGAGAAACGCCTTCCGGCATACAAAAGCCAGCCCAGAAAAAATCTGGGATTTCGTCGGCTCCCACAGTGTGGTTATTACGCAACTGAATCCAATTTCTAGTCAAAAAAAGTCCTTCTCGGTTCTCTATGTAGATCCCACAAATGGCAAAGAGCTCTCTGGCGAAATTCAAATCTCTTCACTACTTGGGCATCCAAAAAGCGTATTAGAATTTAAAGAAGCTTCTCAGAGTAATATTTTCAAAAAAGGTCTCACTGCCCAAACACAGAATTACTTGAGCGTTAATTCCGTGATCGGAGCTCTTTAGCTTTTTCTCCCCGTAACGGTAACTTTCAGCTTTTCGCAAAGCATCTCTACTCTCGTAGGCTCTAAAATCAAGGTGCCGCCTGATTCTACAACGATCTGCCTCACCCCGGCTTCCTTACAAGTTTCTATCGTAAATGGTCCAATCACAGGCACATCAAAGCGAAAATCTTGGTTCGGTTTACTCACCTTTGCTAGGGTCACATTCTTGCCTCGCCCTAGTTCACCTCCACGTTTTATACATTCATTCGTGCCTTCAAACGCCTCTACCGCTAAGACTGTTCCCTCACATACAAGAACAGATTGCCCAATATCTAAGCGTGATGACTCTTTGGCGATTTTAAATCCATACTCGGCATCATACTCAGCTTGCCCCTTGAGTTTAGGTCCATAAAGATGCCCTTCTGCCGCTAGGTGCTCATCTAAAAATGTAACCGCAGAAATGAGAGGCATACCCTCTTTTTCTAGCTCCGCGCCAATCGCAGAAAAGAGAGACTCAGCATTTCTTTCCTTAAGCTTAGCCAAGATACTAATTGTCCTCATATCAGGACGAAAGTTAAAGAGGTTTTTAGGCGCTATCTGCCCCACCATCACAGATTCCTGCACGTCTTGCTCCTTGAAAAAAGAAAGCATTTTCCCTAGTTGCCCCACCTTAAACCACTTAATAGCGTCCACTTCTGCAGAAAACTCTGGCTTGGTCTCTCCGTCAAAGGCCGCCGCAACCAGACGAATCTCCTCACCCTGCGTCTTTGCCGCACGAGCAAACGTCTCAGGGTAGATATTATTACCTGCTATGATTCCTATCGTTCTCACTTTTACTACCTGAAACTAAGCACCCATAACTGTCAATAAACAGCTCTAAAATATCGAACTCCTTTTCTTGTCAAAAAAGAATACATGTATAATCTACTATAAATGAAAGAGATCATAACAGTCGTCGTCGGAATAGTCATAGTCATCGGAGCTATCTTTGCATTCACCGTTATTTCTAAGTTTTTTAACACGTGGCTTCAAGCGCTGCTCTCAGGTGCGAGAGTCTCATGGGGATCTCTCATTGGGATGTCTCTGAGAAAGGTCCCTTTCGCGGAAATAGTGGTAGAGCGTATTACGGCTGTAAAAGCGGGCATCGACATTTCCACTGATGGATTAGAAGCACACCACCTCGCTGGTGGAGACGTTAATAACGTCGTTCTTGCTCTCATTGCCGCTGATAAAGCTGGAATTGAACTGTCCTTTGAAAAGGCTTGTGGCATAGATCTGGCTACAAAAGATACTGGAAAAACCGTTCTAGAAGCTGTGAGAACATCGATTAACCCAAGAGTCATTGATTGTCCTAATCCTGAGAGTGGAGTCACTAAAATCACAGCTGTTGCAAAAGATGGGATTGCCGTGAATGTAAGATGTCGAGTGACTGTGAGAACAAACCTCGACAGCTTTGTAGGAGGTGCCCTAGAAGAAACTATCATCGCAAGAGCAGGAGAAGGGATCGTCACATCCGTGGGTTCAGCAGATTCCTACAAACAAGTTTTAGAGAATCCAGATGCCATCTCACGCCTTGTATTAGAAAAAGGAATAGACTCTTCCACAGCCTTTGAAATTCTTTCTATCGATATTGCAGATGTAGATGTCGGAGACAACATCGGTGCACGTCTTCAGGCTGAACAAGCGGAGGCTGATAAGCAAATCGCACAAGCAATGGCCGAAGTCCGCCGTGCTGCCGCTGTTGCTCAAGAGCAAGAGATGATTGCCCGTTCACAAGAGATGAGAGCTAAAGTTGTAGAAGCCGAAGCTGAAATCCCAATGGCTATTGCAGAAGCCTTCCGTAGCGGAAACCTCGGCGTTATGGATTATGTGAAATACAATAATGTGAAAGCAGATACCAGCATGCGATCATCTATTGCGGGGGAACAGAATACCAAAAACGTCTAACGATGGATAACCTGCCCTTTGATCCTCAGATCATCATTTTTATAGTTTTCCTAGCATTAGGATTCCTTAAAAATGTATTAGAAAAAGGGAAGGGAAGGCAGGACACTTCTCAATTCCCTACTGAGGAAGAGACGCGGCCTAGGAGGAAATCTAGAGCTCCAAGAAATAGTCCTCTTGGTGACTTTAAACGCATGATTGAGGACGTGCAGCGCAAGGCTACTGAGTTTAAAGAATCTAGATTACAACCAGAAGAAGAATTCTTTACAGACTTTGAAGAAGCTCCTTCACTAGAGGAACACTCTGTCCCCGACCATGTTGAAGACATTGAAATACAGCCTCAAAGTGCAGATCTCAGCTTGGCTAATCTGTTGAGGTCTCCAGAATCAGCTAGACAAGCAATCATTCTCAATGAAGTTTTAGGCAAACCAAAAGGATTGTAGGCAATCAACTTTTCATAAAAACTATTCTTTTTGGGGGAATATGAAAAGCGGGATGCATCAGTGTACGCCTTTAATATTACAGGGTTAAAATTAAGAACAGTAATAATTTCTTTTATTACTTGACGAAACTCTGAATTGCATTCACGCGTGCCACTCAGAAATTGAATATTTATGCCAGATTCACATCTAAAATTAGAAGTTGGAGACTTTGCTAAGCTCAGCCTTTACCACGGTATTTTCAATTGCACAGTAGTGAGCAAAAATGGCGATAAAATAGGAATCGCCCTTGTTGATGATACTAGAGGACTAGTTCATATGACGGTTCAAAAAGAGGTCTTAAATAAGATTCCCAAGAAGTAAGAGATCCCTTCACTAAGCCCAAAAATTGCCTAAATTGCCTCTATCACCTCTGCTGAGTCCACATCTTCTCTCAAGTTTGAGATAATATATTGCTGTCTATCTGGAGTGTTTTTGCCCATGTAGAAATGGAGGAGCTCGCGGAGTTTTTTCCCCTCTTCCATCTTGACAGCGTGCGTTCTCATATCTGGTCCTATCATGAAGCCAAACTCCCCAGGTGAAATCTCTCCGAGACCTTTAAAGCGCGTAATTTCTGGGTTCTTATTTAGCTCTTTTAAGGCTCTCACGCGCTCTGCTTCATCATAGCAATAAATAGTGCGCTTCTTATCACGGATGCGGAAAAGTGGAGTTTCCAGGATATGAACGTGTCCATTTCTCACCAATTCAGGAAAAAATTGTAAAAGGAAAGTCAAAAGTAAAAGGCGAATATGCATACCGTCTACATCAGCATCAGTCGCCACTATGACCCTATTATAGCGGAGGTTCTCAATGTCATCCTCTATGCCTAAGGCTGCCTGTAAGAGGGCAAACTCCTCATTTTGGTAAATAATCTTCTTATCCATTCCGTAGGTATTCAGCGGTTTACCTCTGAGGGAAAAGACCGCCTGCGTTTCAACGTCTCTGGACTTAGTGATGGAACCTGATGCAGAGTCTCCTTCGGTGATGAAAATCATCGTCTCTTCCGCGCGTTTATTCTTTGTATTGTAATGAAATTTACAGTCTCGGAGCTTCTTATTATGCACCTTTACTTGCCTAGCACGTTCCTTAGCAATTTTCTGAATCCCCTTTAAATCCTTACGTATTTTCTCTGCGTAAAGAATCCGTTTTTGGATCTCCTCCGCAACTTCAGCGTGCTTATAAAGGTGGTTCTCTAATTGTGATTTGAGAAAATTCAACATGAAGGTGCGCACAGTTTCGCCTTCTGGCGATACCGTCGCAGAACCTAATTTAGTCTTCGTCTGAGATTCAAAAACGGGCTCTTGAATCCGGATCGCTATTACCGCTTCTATCCCGTGGCGAATATCTGACGGGTCATACTGTTTTTTATAAAAGTCTCTGATTACTTTTACAAAGGCTTCACGGAATGCTGCTAAATGCGTTCCACCTTGTGTCGTATTTTGTCCATTCACAAAGGTATAGTAATCCTCAGAGGATTCTTGAGTATGTGTAAATACGATTTCTATATCTTCACCCTTTAAATGGATGGGAGTGTAGAGCGGTTGCTCGGTCATTTCTTCATTAAGAAGATCCAGTAATCCATTCTTAGACTTAAATTTTTTCCCATTAAGATTAATAGTAAGACCTGGATTTAAGTAAGCATAGTAACGGCACATCCGCTCTACCTTCTCCATCTTGATCTTAGTATGCTTAGGAAAAACTGTAGTATCTACACGGTAAGAAATCTGCGTCCCGTTCGGGGCTTCATCCTTTTGGGGCTTTTCAATTTCGTTTACCACCTCTCCCGCCTTAAACTCAATTGATCTCGTCTCATTTTCCCTCCACGCTTGGATGAAGAAATAGTTTGAGAGCGCATTGACCGCCTTTATCCCGACACCGTTGAGGCCTACTGCTTTTTGGAATGCCTCTGAATCGTACTTAGCACCCGTATTAATTTTAGCCGCGCAGTCATAAAGTTTCCCAAGGGGAATACCTCGCCCATAGTCCCTCACCTTCACTTCGCCATCCTCAGAAATATTGACCTTTATTTCCTTACCATGCCCCATCATGTGCTCGTCGATAGAGTTATCGATCACCTCTTTAAGGAGAATATAAATTCCGTCATCAGAAGAGGTTCCATCACCTAACTTTCCGATATACATTCCTGGGCGCATACGAATATGCTCTTTCCAGTCAAGACTTCGGATATTATCTTCTGTGTATTCGCCTGCCATAGATTTATTTAAGGAATCTTAATAATAGGGGGAGAAATGACAATGTCTAATTTCCCGCAACTTGTATTTTACCTCATTTCTTTAAAGAAGTATGCGCTTCCCTAAATATTTTTTGGAATTGCGCGACGACATCTGGGTTTGCTCTCGCTACATCCTTCTCCTCAGAAATATCCTCTGATGAAAAAAGCATCATCCGCTCCGATAAAATGCTATCCTTTTCGCTTTCCCCATAAAGATTCTTCATTATGACTAGGCTATGGACTTAACAGATTCTCAAATCGAGACACTTAAAGCAAAAGCGGAAGAAGGGGGGCAACTCAATGATTTACAAAAGATCATCCAGAATGATTTTGGAAAGCATATCACTTATATGGAAACGCGCTTTCTTATTTCTGACATGCAGATAGAAATAAAAACAGAGGTGGAAGAAAAGCCAGAGGAAGAAGAGGTCACGCCTGAAGAGCCCGATGCTGATTTAGCAGACGAAAGCAAGGTTTCTGTATCGGTAGATCAGGTAACGCGTCCTGGTGTTATGGCTAGCGGAAAAGTGGCTTGGAGTGATGGCAAAACATCCCAGTGGTATGTAGACGAAATGGGGCGCCTTGGACTCGACTCTGAAGAAGAAGGGTATAAACCTTCCCCTGAAGACATTGAAGACTTCCAGATTCAGCTTAAAAAGGCACTTGGAGCTTAAGGCTCCCATTGAAGATTTGTTCCTCGCCCTTAAACGGAAATTAGCTTCTTCGCCCTAGCGTTTATCCATCACTCACAATAGCGGTGAATAGGAGCTTTTTAGCAGTGCTTCCAAAGAGCTGGTGTTTTTTTCTTGGATTACCCCAAGCATTTACTATGCATACCTAAAATTCACTAGTAAAATTATGGCTCAACATCTTGTCGATTTCTGTATGCTTCTTCTCCTTCAAGCCGTTTTAGGTTTTGATAATCTCCTATATATTTCTCTTGAATCTAAACGTGCCCCTGAGGAAAGACAGAAATTCGTCCGTGTAACAGGAATCTCTGTTGCTATCGGTCTTCGGATCGTCCTCCTCTTTGCGATTCTTAAATTAGTAGAAATGGTAAAAGCGCCATTTTTGATTGTAGATAACGAATGGTTCCACACTGAACTCTCTGGATACGCCCTCATCACCCTCGTTGGAGGAGCCTTTATACTCTACACCGCTACTAAAGAAATTATGCATATGATGGCTTATGAAGAAGCACACCATGGAGAGAAAAGATCTGGTTCAGTAGGGCTCATCATCACCTCTATCGTCATGATGAACCTTGTTTTCTCTTTTGACTCTATCCTTAGTGCGATGGCTATATCTGATAACTTCTACGTCATGGCGACAGCAATTGTGATCAGCGGCATTCTGATGATTGTCATGGCTGAGGTTATTACGAACTTCCTCAAGAAAAACCGCATGTATGAGGTAGTGGGGCTCTTCATTCTCTTTATCGTGGGAATCCTTCTTGTTACAGAAGGCGCGCACCTTGCGCACATGAAATTCTTTGGGCATGAAATTGAAGCTATGACTAAGTCTACCTTCTACTTCGTGATAGCCGTTCTCTTCATCATTGAGATTGTCCAAGGTCGCTACCAAAAGAATCTTCTGCGAAAGAAAAATCATATGCTCGCTCAGCACGAGAATATAGATGGAGAAGACTAAATAGTGCTTGCGACTTAACGCTAGCATGAGAAAGATATAATTATGGCTACTTCACGCACACCAATTGATGTTCCTTCAGGAACTCCTGCGATTCTTAAATTCATTCCTCTCATTGTCATCCTCATTATCATTGGGGTCGCACTACGCGGAACCTTTGTCATTATTGAGCCAGGTCATGTCGGCGTGAAGGCAACACTAGGAAAGGTAAACCAAAAGGTTCTTCCAGAAGGACTGCACTTTTGCATTCCGGGAATAGATGATGTCTCTCAAATCGACATCCGCCAGCGAAAAGAAACCGCTAAAGCAACTGCAGCTTCTAAAGACCTGCAAACCGTTTCTACCCAAATAGACGTTCAATACTCACTCGTTGGAGCTATGGTTCCGCAGATTTTCCAAAAAATTGGGAATAGAGAAATCTTCGCCGTAACCATTATTGACCCTGCCATTCAGGAGTGTCTAAAAGCTGTAACCGCAGGATTCACGGCTGAAGAGCTCGTTACCCAACGCTCACGTGTGAAAGATGATGTAGAAAATAAACTTAATGAGTTCATTCAAAAATCTCTAGCGAGAAAAGAGCTAGGTGCATGCCTTGATATCCATAACATCGCCATTACAGACTTTAGCTTTTCACCTGAATTTAATCAAGCGATCGAAGCAAAGGT
>CALLLS010000003.1 GCA_938008215.1 uncultured Verrucomicrobiales bacterium
GAGGATTCATCGAATCCTCCCTACCGCTTCGCCATATAATACAAGCAAAATGGGTAGGGCAATTTTGACAAAATCGCCGTTTCTAAAAGCTTTACCCTATTACGTTTTTTTGTCGTGTAGTGTGATTTTCTCTCTTTCGGCGTTTAAAGAAAAAAAAGGCTAGAAGCCTTCTCTACAATTTACGGAGGGGTGCCCCTTATGTCATTTAAAATCCACCCCAACTTCGCCACTGCATCTGCTCTTAGCGTCTTGAAGAGGTGCTACTGCCCAGTTCCTGGAAACATCACGGGTGGGCTTGTTACTCTGGGTTGGTTGTAATTGTTAGTAGGAGTGGTTGATATTGGCGGGACTTTAACCGCGTAGAATTCCTCACGTTTCTTCATCAATGGTTGCACCGTGAATTCAGTGACCTCAAAGATTCGTCCTTCTAATGATTTTTCAAAGGCTAGCTTCTCCTCACCCACTTTTACCTTTTTCGCGTAGTCAGCATCCGCTTGCTTAGCGATGTCTGAGTCTTCACCTTCTGGCTTAGTGCGTTCTTTAACAATGTCAGCCGAGACACTCACGGTCATAAGATAATTCTTCGTTCCAGCCGCTCCTTTAGGAGTGATGTCCAGCTGGTAGCGGAAACCGTCAGCAGTAGTAATGAGAGCGCGTTGCGTTTGGGATGTATTCATTAGCCCTTCCGCTGCTTTCGCGGAAACAACGTCTTCAAAGTTCGCATAACCGAAAACATTATTCAGGGCACTTAAGGCAGTAGCGTCGATCTCTTTTCCTGCCTGTACATCTCCATCTAGCGTAAAGGTGCCTGTGCTGTTAGGTCTAGTGACACTCCAAGCTACTTCATCAAGCTTTCCTGCAGGGGAAAGAGAGATGGATGTTATATTGGCTATTTTAATGAAATCTGAGACGAGCCATTCGGCAGGATTTGATTGAGCCTCAGTCATCGCGTCATTGATTACATAAACACTCTCAGGATCATCAGAAAGACGAATGAATCTTCCGCTTGCACCGCCACCACCACCGCCACCACCACTCATCATGGCAGCCATGGGATCTTCATTCTCATTCGATTTCACCTCTTTTCCGAGCTGTAAGCGTGTGATGACAGATCCGTCTACTTTCTTAAGGGTCACCGTTGTGCCATGCATAGCAGGATCAGAGCTGGAGGAGTCCATGCCGAAGCGTGGGTTAAAGCTTTCTCCCGCTTCTAGAGATTGTGCGACTGTGATGTCATTAATAGTTCGGATCAGATTTTGGAGGTTTTGCACGTTGGCAGGATAATTTTCGCGATTCGCAACCACCCATTTTCCGTCAATTATTTTAATGGTCGCGGTTTGATCCGCCCCCTTTAGATCGATTTCTTCTATTTCTCCAGAAGAGAGGTCTGAAAAGGGTTTATAACCGCGCTCAAACCTAGTGGCAGTGCTTTCTTCTTTATTCTGGATAAACTTAGCGACGGCAACTCCTGCCGCAAGGAGGAGGACGATGGCATAAAGTGTAACGAGAGTTTTAATTTTCATGAGATGAATTTGTAATGATTATTAGTGAAGTATGGTATTTCCTTATTTGGCTCTGCTAGAACTGCGCTTTTTTAGGTAAACAAAGAATCCGATGAGAAGGACGATATTGGGCATGATGGCGACATTGGCGAGCGTGACTTTAGCTGAAAGGGCATCTTTTTGCTTCTTCAAGTCTTTCTGTAAGTCTCTAAGTTGTTTGGAGAATGTTACTTGCTGAGCGCGTAAATCCTTAATCTCTTTTTGCTGTTCTGGGCTCAGGAGGAGTTGGCTTCCTTCTTGTTTCTGCGCCAGTAGCTCTTGGATTTTAGTGACGACCTTACTTTGTTCAGCTTGAAGCTCTTGCATTTTCTCTCCTGCTTGTTGCTCAAAGTCTGCTTCCATTTCTTGGACAGCAGAGAAGGGACGACGTGAGGGAGCACGGGAGCGCGCGCCAATCAGATACTTAGATCCTGCTGACATATCGAGCAGGTTTTGTAGGAGAGCGGCATTATTCCCCTGAGGAGTGACCATACGCATTCCCATGACGTTTTGTTGTCTGAAGGAAAATTGGTCAAAGAACATATCGGAATCCGCAAGGAGGAAAACGGTGCCTGCCTCAGCTGATTCTTTAAGCGAATTATCAGTTGGGGCTTCATTAGCCTTATCTGGGCTTTCGGCATTCGCCGCTTTCTCTGCAGGTGTTTCTGCATTGGCAGGGTCTCCACTCGGGAAGGCGGTGGTGAACTTACCAGAGACACGAAGCATGAGTGGGTATTGCTCACCCGTTGGGCGCATTTGATAGGCGAGCTCTTGATCAAGGCGAGCTGCTTTTGCACCATCTACGAAGGCGGCTTCCTTGGAGGACTGAATCATCGTAGTCGTTTCTATGCCCTCCGTAGCATCAACGGTGAAAGCTCCGGGGAAGGGCATAAAGAGGTCATTGATACCTTGTGTGACAATGTCATCCTTGATGGGAAAGGCTTCTTTCGTGAGACTGAGAAGAGCTACCGCTATCCCTTGTTGGAGGTTTGTTCGATATTTACCATCAGCTAAGGTCTGCGCACTCTGGAAGGAAATACCCCAATGTTTGAGAAGGTTTGGAATGCTTGATCCTGTAGGAATGCCTGCGGGTTGTTGCTGAGGCATCATCGGATTTGGCTGTGGCTGAGAGTTAGCCGCTACAAAGCTGTATCCATCCAAACACGCAATCACAGTGCCTCCGCCGAGTACGTATTGATCAATCTTAAACTCCGTCTCCTTGGAAATACCAGCGGGGTGTATGAGTAAAAGGACTGGAATGTCACTTGGATTAATTGCCTCTGGAGTCATTCCTAAATCTCGCATCTCATAGGATTGAGAGAGTTGTTCATAGATGATCCAAGGCTGAGGCTGTGCTGGCTGCCCTGGGAATTGAGGCATTTCTGAACCTGCCACGGGTAGCGCAGAGATGAGACCGATAACAGGCTTCTTCGCTTGCGTTACTTCTGCGATAGCGCTGGAAAGTTCGTATTCCAGCATCGTCTCACTATCAGGACTAAGAAATGGGATTGTAGCTTTCTTATCGAGACAGCGAACACTCAGTCCAAAGTAAATATTCTCGTCATTGATGCGTTGTCCAGAAATACCGTCTAGATTTGCCGAATCCTCAGCATCGGTGTCTGGTTGTGGATCAAGGTATTCAATACGGAGCTTACCCTTCGCGAGTGATTCGTATTGTTTGAGGAAGTCATCGACCTTCTTCATGTAAAGCTTCACTTCTTTTGGGAGGAAGGTGCTTTTACGAGTAGCGTAGTAGTTAATGACGACAGGCGCATCTAGCTCACCTAATATAGACTCGGTGCCGTCTGAGATGGAGTGAACGCGATCTTCCGTCAGGTCTAT
The DNA here is from genome assembly GCA_938008215.1 of uncultured Verrucomicrobiales bacterium. Taxonomy (GTDB): domain Bacteria; phylum Verrucomicrobiota; class Verrucomicrobiia; order Verrucomicrobiales; family Akkermansiaceae; genus WTJZ01. The sequence goes on from CALLLS010000003.1 coordinate 3,384, forward strand.
GCCCTTACTTCCAATGGGAATGAGGGTGATAAACCAGTTCGCGAAAAAGGCGATGAGGATGAGGGCCAAAATGGAAAGAAAAGCCCCCGTTTTTGCATTGATTGATTTCATTTTAGTAAATGGTAGAATGGAAAGTAAAGTTTGCTAATTTAGGCACGCTTAGAGTTAAGGATGAAGTTCGTTCCAAGGAGGCTGACAAGAATGACCGTGGCGAACCACACGAAGTCTTGGAGACGGAAATTTCCGACGTTTAGAGAGCGGAAGTGATCCCAAATACCCGTTGAAGTGAAGATCTCGCTCGCTTCATCGCCAAAGATTGTTTGCACCCATCGCGCGACCTGATCAAAGCCGATAAGGAATAGGAGAAAGCAAACGAAGGAAGAGATCACGAGGGTCACAACTTGATCCTTCGTGAAAGAGGAGACGAGGGAGGTAATCGCTAAGAAGCTAAGGCAGACAAGAAAACTCCCTAGGTAACCCGAGAAAATCACAAAATTATCGGGATCTCCTAGATAGTTAGTAGTGATCCAGATCGGGAAAGTCAAAGCGAGCGCGACGAGCCAGACTGTAGCAGCGGCAAGGTATTTCCCGAGAATGACAGACCAAGTGCTAATCGGGAACGTGCCGAGAAGCTCGATCGTGTTTGAGCGATGCTCGTCAGACCACATACGCATCCCCACGATGGGAACGAGGAGAACATAAACGAGAGGATGCCAGTAAAAGAAGGTGTATTGCAGACTCGCGTCTCCCACTCGCATGAATTGCGCGACCGCAAAGGTCATGATCATCACGAAGATTAAGAAAATGAAAATAGAAATGTAAGCCGTGAGCTGGTTAAAGTAGCTTGCCATTTCTCTTTTATAAATCGTAAAGATATCTTTCATAATTAAGCAGCGGTATCGAGGGTTGTGACTTGGCGGAAGAGTTCTTGTAGAGAGTCCTTCCCAGATTGATTACGGAGTTCTTCTGGAGTGCCGTCTGCTACGATGCGTCCTTGATCTACGATCACAGCGCGTGTGCAAGAGGCCTCCACTTCTTCCAGAATGTGGGTGGAGAAGAGGATCGTTTTACTCTCGCCAAGACGTTTAATAAGCTCTCTTACTTCATATTTTTGGTTTGGATCTAACCCGTCCGTAGGCTCATCTAAAATGAGGACTTCGGGATCGTGTAACAGTGATTGCGCCAGGCACGTGCGATGGCGATATCCCTTGGAGAGTGTATCAATCGACTGATACGCTACTTTTTGAAGGAAGCAGGTTTCAATGGCTCTTTCAACGGCATCTTTTTGGTCGGATCCCGCCAGACCACGAATTCCAGCAGTAAATTTGAGGAATCCTTTTACGCTCATGTCATCATAAAGAGGGGCGGACTCTGGAAGATAACCGATCTTCGCTTTCGCTTGCTCTGGATGAGTGCGCATATTGATGTCACAAATGGAGACTTCTCCAGAGGTGGGCGGGAAATACCCAGTGACCATTCGCATGGTGGTTGATTTTCCAGCGCCGTTAGGTCCTAAGAAACCTAATACTTCGCCTTTTTTCACTTTAAAGGAAAGGTCATCGACAGCGACCTTAGATCCGAACGATTTGCAGAGGTTATTAACTTCTATCATGTGATTTTAATGATGTTCTCCATTTAAACTTAGCGATGTGTTCCTCACTATTTTTCTAGGAAGGAGGGAAATTTTTAATATCCTTTATCGTGTAGCTGCGGGATGAAAAAAAATCCTAATGTCACTAAGCATTTAAATATCAATTGAATGTATTTTTTCATTATGCAAGTTGTAATTCTCTGCATATTACTCCTTCGTGCTCACTTCCCTAAGAGTCATTGATTTTCGTTGTTTTGAATCCCTCTCACAAGAGATGGATTCTGAGCTCGTATTTCTGACGGGACAAAATGCGCAGGGAAAGACGAGTTTGCTGGAAGCCGTGGCAGTAGCCTCTAGGCTGGGGTCACCCAGAGCCAGTAAACAGTCACAGATTATGCGTGAAGGCGTGAGTGGTTGCGGCGTAGCAATCCAGTTAAATGGGCAACTATTGAAGGCGATCTATGAAGACCGAAAATTTGAGTTGGCAGTAGATGGTCAAACGGTGACGAGAAAGGAATATCTTTCGGTGAGCCCGAAGATCGTGTGGATGGAGAATAGGGACTTGGAGCTGATTCGAGGCTCAGGTGAAAAACGGAGAAGGTTTTTAGATGCAATTGGTTCTCAGACATCCGCTGAATATGCGTCTTGCTTAAGAGCATACACGAAGGCACTTCGCTCTAGAAATGCGCTTCTGAAGGCAGGGAGGAGTAGCGAGGGGAGCTTTCATGCCTTCACCGATCTTCTTATCAAAAATGGCAAGTTTTTGATAGAAACGAGGACGCGAATTCTAGAACATCTTTTACCTCATGTCATTAAGGCACAGGCGGAAATCTCAGGACATCAAGAAATCTTTCAGATGGAATACGCTCCATCTTCCACAAGCCTAGAAGAGGACGTCCTTGCGAATTTATCAAAGGATGTTGTGATGAAGCAGACCCTCATTGGACCGCATCGCGATGACTTTTCTCTTCTCGTGGATGGTCGCCTGGCTTCTGATTATGCGAGTGAGGGGCAACAACGAACCTTGGCTTTGGCATTGCGGTTAGCGCAAGGGCAGCTACTCCTGAAGGCTTCATCTGCGGAGAAAATTATTTATCTCATTGATGATATCTTCGGAGAGTTAGATATGGAGAGAAGACAGTCTTTGCTCTCTGCGTTACCAAGTAAAAGCCAAAAGCTACTAACCACCACAAGCCTGAATTGGGGTAACGTGAATGGACAGGTCTTTCACTTATCGGGCGGGAAAGTTCGCCTAGAGAAAAGCTGAAGAGCCCTTGACTCTCATTTCATTTTTACGTTATTAAAGGTAATGACTTTTCGCTCTTCCTCTCTTCTTACGACTTTAATGGCTTCCGTAGTACTTCTTCTATGTTCATGTTCTACCGCCTATTATGGAGCGATGGAAAAAGTGGGGTTCCAGAAAAGAGACCTCTTAGTGAAACGCGTGAAGAACGCTAAGAAATCGCAAATTGAAACGAAGGAAGACTTTCAGTCTGCACTCGATGAGTTTTTACTGATTGCTGATACCCCGCCTAGTGAACTGGAAGCGCGATACAAAAAAACGGAGAAAGCTTACAAGAATGCAGAGAGACAAGCTGCAGAGGTTAAAAGGCGTCATGACGATGTAGAGAATGTTTCCAAGCACCTATTCCGTGAATGGAAGGGTGAAATTGATCAGTATCAAAACCCAGAATTCGCTAGAGAATCTTCCCGCCAACTGGTAAAGGCAGAAGTCCAAAGTGACGCGCTCCTCATCGCGATGCGTAAGGCAGAGTCTAAGATTGATCCCGTGCTTAAAGAGTTCAGAGATTACGTTCTATTCTTAAAGCATAATCTGAATGCGCGTGCAGTGGCTTCTTTAGAAGGACAGGTGAAGCGCACGAAGATTGATGTCTCTCGCTTGATCTCAGAAATGAATGCCGCTATTTCTGAGGCGGACAGCTTCATCCAACAAATGGATCCTAGCTAAAGCCTCTCAGGCATCCAATTTTATATGTCCCACGGTGTTTTTCACCGTTGAATAATAGTGATGTATTAGCGCAGTAAAGAGGCGCTCTCTTCATAATATTCTATTGCCATAGAGAGGAGAGTGCGGTATTTCACTGCCATCATGAAAAAGACGCTATTCTATTTTTTATCCGCAATCTATCTGTTTGCCGAAGCTCCTAATCCCGAGAAAGTCGAACTCAAATTTGGGTTCGAGCCAGGGAAAACTTACGTTTATGAGCAAGACATGAAAGTAAACATGAAGATGAACAATCCCATGACACAGGAGAAAATGGCAATGGAGACGGACTTAGAGCAAGACTTCACCTTCACCGCTATAGAGCATGAGAAAGGAGTGAAAGTGAATATGGCGTATGACAAGTTTTCTATGAAGACGGGATCTAATGGGGTCACTATGATGGAATTCGATTCGACTGCCGAGGCGAATGAAGAAAACCCGATGGCTAAAATGTTTGAACCAATCTTGAATCTCACGTGCTTCACCATTTTCGACTCAGAAGGGAAGCCTCTAGAGTTTGGTGGAGTAGATGAATCTCCGGCATTAGAGCAAATGGGGATTGATGCTAAACAGTTTGAAAAAACATTTACTCAAGGCTATGAAATGTTGCCTAAAGAAGCGGTGTCTATAGGTGATACGTGGAAGCTGTCTCAAGACATCCCACTCGGCAAAATGGCAGGCGATGTTAAAGTTGCATTAGTCAATACATTTGAAGGCATTGAAGAACTAGAAGGGCATAAAGTGGCCAGGATAAGCTACTCTGGAAATGTAGATGTATCGCTAGTGAATGAGGAAAATAACGACGCTCCATTTGCCTTTAAAACAAAGAGTTACGAAGGGGTTTATTGGCATGATATGGAACTCAATGTTATCAGAAAATCCACGCTCAATGCAAGCATAGTGATCTCTGCACCAGAAGGCGCTGATGTAACAGCAAATGGAATGGGGGAAATCCCTTACGACATGGAAATGGAGCAAACCTTGAAAGAAGTGAGGTAAGTAGACAATTACTCTTACTACAACTTTCTGGCACGTGACAGTTTCAATGTAATTGGATGTCTATTTTTTTCGCTAACCCTATAGGTCTCTCAGCTCTCCTAGGCTTACCTTTACTATTAGCGATTTATTTCTTTCAGCGAAGATCCAAAGAATATTTAGCTCCTACCTTATTTCTGATCATACATCAGTTTGAGCATAAGTCTGGAGGTAAGCAGTTTAAAAGGTTTCAGCCAAGTTGGGCTCTATTTCTTCAAATTTTAGCGCTGATCCTTCTGACATTTTTACTCGCGCAACCTCGAATTAAAAAAAGCCAAGCAATCCAGCCAGTCGCAATTGTTCTAGATGCCTCCGCATCCATGGCGGCATTTAGAAAAGACGCTATAGAAGAGGTGGAGCGATGCTTCACTAAACTAGAAAAAGAAGGAAACCCCCTTTCGATCCAGCTCTTTGAGTCGGTGCCAGAGTCACCCGCTCTGTATTCAGGAACTTCTCGTGAAGAAGCACTCCTCCAACTGATAGCACGGCGCCCTATCCATGGCATGATAGATCCAGCCCACGCTCTTAATTTAGCGAGAAGTAGACTCGGGAATAGTGGTACTTTAATCTACATCACAGATCACGTCCCATCATCTAGCTTGCCAGCAAACACTAAAGTTATCTCTGTAGGCAGACCTCTTCAAAACATGGGTTTTTGTGGAATGTCCGTCAAAAAAGAAAACGGACAACACCTTGCAAAAGCATTGGTGAAAAATTACGGGACACTTCCTGAGGAGCGCGCGTATAAGCTCCTCCTCCCTAACGGGGTAATTATTCTTGAAAAAGCCATTCAGCTTAAACCTGGACAGGCAAAAACTCTTAGCTTTCCACTTACTAAGGAGCGTCCTAAAGTCATCTTCGCCCTCGCGCCAGATGACTTTACGCTTGATGATACCGCTCCAATTCTACTCCCCTCCCCTAAAGCTATAACTATATCTCATCTTCAGCGTAGTCCTGAGATTATAGAGCTTACCACTAAATTAGCCGCAGCCCTAGGAGCCCCCGAGCCAAAGGTCTCACCAGACGCAGACCTCGTAATACAATCCTCTTTCCCTCAACAGCTCACTCTCCCTGCAACCAACTCTATAACCTTCATTAAACAAGCAAAAGGAGCCCAAAAAACAGCTCTCACGGAAGCGATCCTTCCAAGCTCTTCTGCTCTTTTACAGGATCTCATTTGGGATACGCTAATCGTTCCTAAAACCGCTCGTTTCACTCTCTCTACAAAAGATGAAACATTACTCTGGGCTGGAAACGCTCCTCTTATATCCTTACGTTCCACATCATACGCTGGGGACATAAAGCAGCATCTCCTTTGTCATTTTTCACTAGAGGGATCTAACTTCCAGACCCAAACAAACCTCGCCATTCTTTTCTTTCGCTTTGCTCAGAGAGTGCGCGAGGCAAAATCAGTTTATTTTGAAGATTTAGGCGAAGTAAACCAGCCCCTTTCCAATCTATCTTTGCCCAAACCTATTTCCCCAGAAAACCCTTTGGTATTCATATCAGCATTAAACAAAGAATCTCGTCCTCCTATTTCATCAAATCTAGACCTGCGATTACTCACCCTGCCCGCCACACCTGACATTATCACTTTAAAACAAGGAAACCAAGACGTAGCCACGATTGCTACACACTTCGCGGACACCAGAGAAGCAGACTTCTCTAAAGCGACCACTAACAAACACCCTAAGCTTATCTCTAAGGCAGAAATGAGAGATGCCACTCAGCCACTACCCTACAGTTCTCTCTTCATCTTACTGCTCATCACCATCTGTCTCCTCATTTGGCACCTTCTCGCTCCTAAGCATTCAACAGTCACAGTCTAAATGTCCTTCCTCGCACCACAGTGGTTTCTTCTCATCCCCCTTTTCTTACTGATTGGGTGGATAAAGCCTGCGTGGAAAATGCATCGCCCTATTCGCGCCCTGATCCTATTTTGTCTCACCTGTGCTTTGGTGAAGCCTACTCTACAAAAAGCGGCTTCAGGTCTAGACTTATGGATGCTTGTGGATCGTTCTGCTTCCGCTAATTCTCTGACAGAACCTCAGATCGATGAATGGCGATCCCTTCTTGAAAAAGCGAGTCCATCTACAAATAATAAGCTTCACCTTTTACACTACGCCCAAGACGTCATTTCAGAAGAAGATAATCCCTCTGAAATCACGAACCGAAACGCACTCACAAATACTAAACTAGCTCTTCTACACGCCTCCAGCCTTCAACCTAGTAATCGCCAAGGGAGGATTCTTCTTTTCACCGACGGCTACTCCACTAGCGAAGTAGAATCCACGAACAGAGTGCTCCGAGCGGCGAATATTCCACTGGATTTACGCTTGGTGGGACAAGGTCTATCACGAGACATCCGGGTCACAGACTTCACTACTTCTCCCCAGGTAAAATCTCGTGAACCCTTCCTCCTCTCCGCAACACTCTCTGGAAACGCAAAAGGCACTCTCCCAGTGCAGCTTTTTCGCGACGGCAAGCTACTTGATACGAAGGATGTAACCTTCACCGATGGCACAGCATCGGTGGAATGGGTAGATCGCCTCACCCAAAACGGTTCATACCAATACCGTATTCATTGCATAGCTCCAGAAGACACGATCCCTGGAAATAATCAATCTACGACATGGGTACAAGTATCAGGAGGGGCAGATATTCTTCTTTTAAGTAAATACTCAAATGATCCTCTCGTCTCTATTCTGGAGCGCTTTTCGCTTTCTGTAGATCATCTTACCGAACCAAAAGAGGCTACCGCAGGAAGGCTAAGCGGTTACCGCGCTGTCATTATTAATAATGTCCCTGCAAATGAGCTAAGCCCTCAATTTATCGATGCCCTCCCCTTTTTCATTAAGGAGCAAGGCGGAGGGCTTGCGATGGTCGGAGGGAAGCAATCCTTTGGCTCTGGCGGATACTTCCAATCAAATTTAGACTCTCTTCTTCCAGTGTCGATGGAAGTAAAAGATGAGCACAGAAAGCTCTCCGTTGCGATGGCGATAGTGATGGATCGCTCAGGCTCTATGGGCATGACCGTCCCTGGCGGACAAACGAAAATGCAACTCGCCAATTCTGGTGCCGTCACCGCTTTAGAACTACTCGGATCGATGGATGAAATCTCTGTTTTACCGGTCGATAGTGAACCCTTTCTCACAGTGCCGATGACTAAAATCGCTGATAATAAAGCGAAGCTTTCTAATAAAATTATGGACATCCGCTCAGGGGGAGGCGGAATCTATGTCTATAACGGCTTAAAAGCTGGTTGGGACCAGCTTAAGAAAGCGCAGGCTGGCACTAAGCATATGATCCTCTTTTCTGATGCGATGGACACGGAGCAACCCGCTCAGTATAAATCTCTGCTTAAAGATATCACTAAGAAAGGTGCAAGCGTTTCCGTTATAGGACTAGGGAAAGACTTTGATGTGGATGCAGATCTCTTAAAGGACATCGCAAGCCGCGGTAACGGGCGCATCTTCTTCACCGATCAACCTGCAGACCTCCCCCAACTATTCGCTCAAGAGACTGTCACTATTGCTCGATCCACTTTTATAGAAGACCCCACTCAATCAGTGCCGACTGGCAAGTGGCTGGAAGTATCCCCCACTCCTATTGATTGGCTTTCAAAAGTTGATGGATATAATCTCTGTTACTTAAGAAAAGGAGCGACAGCTTCACTTGTATCGAAAGATGAATACCTCGCGCCTCTTGTAGCCCATTCTCCTCAAGGACTAGGGCGCACTATGGCAATCACCTTTCCGCTCGGTGGTGAATTTTCTTCTAGAGCGCGCGTATGGAAGGAATATGGAGACTTCGCCCAAACCTTTACGCAATGGCTTATAGGAGAAGACTCTCCTCCTGGCGTAGCATTACGCACTACCCAAGAAGGCACATCTTTAACCTTAGAATTTCACTATGATACAGAGAAATGGGGCGAGGAATTATCATTAGCTCCTCCCAGCATTAAGTCACGCTTTCTTGATCAAGATGAGACCATCACTCATCAATGGCGCAGATTAGCTCCTGGATTATTCCAATCTAAGATGGAGCTCTCTCCCGGTCAGCCCCTACAAGGGGTTGTGAAAGTGGGAGAGCATTCTCTTCCTTTCGGTCCCGTAGGCACCAGCCTCTCAGCCGAATGGGACTTCTCTGAAGCAAAAAGAAAAGCCCTTCGTAACCTTTCTTTTCAGACGGGAGGAAGGCTCTTACTTGACCTTAAAGACGCATGGAAAGCACCTGCCCTGCCTACTCGACAAACCATTCTTATTCCATTCCTGATTACCGCCCTTTTACTGCTTCTCTTAGATGCCTTCCTGACTCGCACTGGTTGGAGCTGGAAATCTAAAGCACTCCAATTTGGGAAACCAAAAGTAAGCGGCGATATCACTAAACGTCCATCGAAACGAAAAATTAAAAGAAGTAAGAATTTAGGACGCCAGGTCAAAGATAAAAACAGCAAGGATAAACCTATGCCGACTGAAACTCAGATGCCTCAAGCTAAGAAAACAGATCTCAAATCCCGTTTCGCCAGAGCTAAGGATAAGAGATAGAAAAACGGACAAATCGCTAAAGCATTTTGTCCGTATTTGATTAATGGTAGATGCTATGAATTACTCAGTTTCTGGAACAGGAACTAAAGCGTATTCTCCATCACTTCTGCGATAGACAATCTGAAGAGTGTTACGACGCGCGTTCTTAAAAAGTAAAAAAGGACGGTCACTCAGCTCTAGCTCCATGAGAGCATCCTCTTTATACATCGTTTTTAAGCGATAGTTCTCTTTATGAATAAGAACTGGTTCTGGATCTGAGGCTGATTCCTCTGGGTGATCTAAAGCTAATTCATTAAAGATCTTTTCATCCAAATACCTGATACTATGAGCATCCTTGGTTTTAGGTTTTCTTTGTTTTTTAAGTAGCCGTGTTTTTTGCTTACGCATTCTTCGCGCTATCTTAGAAATTGTTTCATCAATACTTTTATACATATCTTCAGATTCGGAGCTCGCCTCAATCGTAATATGATTCGAGCAGAAAAGTATAATCTCTGCGATATGACGATTTTTTTGAACATCTAGAATAGCTTTCGCTTCGATAATCCTTGGATAATCTAAATGTAAAGTTGCGACTTTTTTCTGCACAAAATCGCGAAGTGCATCTGTGATAGACTCATGTCTAACGGTGACGGTGAGATGTGGATCTGCGTTAACTGTTTGCATAATTTATTGAGTTCGTTTTTTCCGATACGACTAAACGGTGTTCTATGTTGTTGAACACTCTAAACTTTAAATGCAGCTCGCTTTTTTAAAAGAAAGAAATCATATTATTTTGATAATCTATCGCCCTTCCTATTAAAATTCACTATTAATCTCATGAGTTCGTTGAAAATCACAATTTCTTGTAATCTGCAATCATCTCATGCGTTTTCTCCTCATCAGGGACGCTTGGGCCGTTATACGCAAGAATACGGAAGTGGCTGAGCTCTAACCCGTTGCTTTTTGCATAAGATAGGAGAGCGTTTTTTGCGGCTTTCTTCCGGTCTTTACAATCACAGCCTTGCCAGACGAAGCTCAGCACAGAAGTGGTGGGCACATCCTTAACGGTAATCTTTTTTTCATTTGAAGAGTCAGAGACTTCTTCGTCACGATACATAAATGACATATATTCCATTTTAGTGGAATCTCCCTCATCTTTAATTCCCATTTCCACAGGAGAAGTCATTGGTATATCTTGCTTTTTAATATGCCTAAAGAGTCTCATGAAAGTCATTGTGGAGCTAGAGCCTCCCGTGAATGCTCCGCGATAAGCTGGGATCTTCTTCTTCGTGACCTTAAAGTAATTTGACGGCTTAGACCACCCTTCTGGAAGCTTAGCTTCTTGCTTATACTCTGGATCAGTAACGATAAATTTTTCTGGGTATTCCCCATAAGAGAGGAGGCTTGTGAAAAGTATGATGAGGTATTTCATGATTGTGATTGGTTAATTTTCTCTTTGAGCAAAATCAGCATTTTATTATGAGGGTCTATTTCAGATGCCTCGTTTGCGAGTTCATTTGCTTGAGAGAAATCCTTTACCGTAATAGAGCCTTCGAGTGCGGCTAATATGACATTCATACGGTCTTCATGTTGTTGACGCTCTGATAGAATAATAGAGCGCGATTTAGAATCTAAGGACGAAGGTGGATCCTGCACTGTTTCCATATACACAAGCTCACTCCCCTCCCATTTCATACGAAAATGATTAATGATTAAAATTACTAAAAAACCGAAAGCGATGAGAAAGAACTCCATGAAAAAGGGAGTAAAAGCGAGACCTTGCATCTTACCACAAAGCTCACCTACAAATCCAGGTAAGAACATCCTCCCCATCCACAGAAAAACGTGAAACATGCAAAGCCCTAGAATGATGGTTACAGCTAGTTTCTTCGGGTTAGATAAGAACTTTCGCATTATTAATTTATAATATAAAAACTATATTCGGAATAGCAAACTGTAAGGGTGAAATTAAATCACTAATTTCTAATATGACAGCAATATATTTTTCTTATACCTTACTTTAACCACATTTCATAGCCGCTTCTAATTGATCAGATGTGGCTTTTTTTGTGAAATTTATCTGATTATTTAACATATAAAGGTTACTTATACCAAGGGGATGATTCCATTAATTAAAACTCTCCTGTAATTCTCTTGAGCATGGGATTATTTATAGGATTCCACATATCAGAAATTGAGAGTTCTTCTTGAAGCCGATTGATAACACTTTTAAGGTTAGCTCGCGGAAACTTTTCCCGCTCAGTTCGGCACCAATAATTCACTAAATCTCGGTATGCCGCTTTTTTATTATCTCCCCAAATTTGCTGAATGAGAACGTTATCATTTCCTATGGCTGGTTTCTGTATTAATGCTAGGACGTAGAACTGTGAGCGCATGGAGCTATATCTACTATTTACAGGGCCCGCCATCAGCTTAACACCCAGCTTAAGCGCATCCTTTTCTCGTCCTCTGACCCGACCTAGAGTGTAGAAATACTCCCTTTTCAATCGAGGTTTAGCATTTGGTAATTCAGAAGCGATCTTAAGGTATTCCGCTGCTTTTGCAAAGTTATAAGGTTTATGGGGGTCTGAATAGAGTCGCCCTAAGCTTTGCCACAATCTTGGGTTCTCTGGATTCTCTTCTGTGCCACGCAATAGGAAGGACTCCCCTTTTTCTCGATACTCCTTCTGCTTCAACCTTCTTCGGGGAGCTGCCATCTCTAATTTTTCATCGAAATCGAAATACGCGTTATAGGCGAGATGCCATGCTCCATGCTCCCAGTAATAACTATTATCTGGCTGCAAAGTAACAATAATGTCGTAAAGCCTCTCTAGCTCCACCCAATTCTTTTTTTCATATTCCGCAAAGGCTTGCAGGTTCATAAAAGACGCTACGAGCGACCTTAACCCGCCGAGCACCACAGCCGCGCTAGTTTGCCCTAACTTAAGCTGCTTTTCCGAGGAAAGCCGCTCTTTAATAAATCCATCTTCTTTTAACTCCTGCGTTAAATCCTCCTGCGGGAAGCGTAAGAGTTCTCCCACTCCGATGAGAGAGGTAATTATTACAAAAGACTGAAGCCACTTATTCATCAGAACTCTTTTTTAGCGAAGGCGAACCATGAGAGAATCAGGTAAACCGCGGCATAAATCATACTTATGCCTGTAAGTTTCCAAATCATAGAGGCAGTAATGGGAATACCAGCAATAGCTCCATCGATAATATTAAAGAGCCTAAAATCTGGAAACACCACAGACATGAGGTGCGAGCCAAACCTTGTGAATGGGCTCACATCTAGCTGTTGGCTTAGCCAATACTCGCGAGCACCCCCTGCATAATGCCCGATGAAATAGACGAGGAAGCCCATAATAATGGTGAATAAAGTGCTCGTAGAAAAGGTGGAAATGAGAAGGGCTACTCCTGCGCTAACCATCGCCTTTAGAAAGATCGCTAGCACTCCCGCATGAACACTCCAGGTTACGCCTTGCCTGAGCACTTCTTGTCTCTCTGTCTCCTTGACTTCCTCTGACCATCCTAAAGCAGTAGCAGTATTCACTCGCTCCTCTAGGACGCCCATTGTTCGTAGATAGAGTGCCCCTGACATGAGCAAATCCATGATGAGCAGGGCGATAAAAACGGTAAACAGAACACCCAAATACTTTCCTGTAAGGTAATCAAACCTAGGAACGGGCTTGCATAAAATAGTGTAAAGCGTCCGGTCCTCTACATCTCTTGGGATGAGAAGCCCTGTCGCGGCAATGGAGAATATAACCGCGAATAGGCTCATCGCTCCCATTGCGGAACTTTTCATCATGCGGAGTTCTTCCTCTGCTACACTCTCAGGACCATATGTATGAGGAAGCTTAAAAAAATGGGCTGCAATCAAGATAATTGCGAAGACGGCTAAGAACCCAAATACTTTCATGCGCACGAGTTGAGTAAAGGTGTGCCCTGCGATGACAGATATTCTTCTGAGTGATGCGATCATGCGTTTTTCCTCCTTTCTTCTTCATTTGCCATCTCTATGAAAAGTGATTCTAGAGAAGTCTTTGGAGCACCACTAGAAATAAGGTCTAGCCCATCCAGTTCTTTTGTGAGCGTGAGAAAATTCTCCTGTGCATCAGCGTCTCCACTAACCGTTACTTCCAAGCGGTCTTTAAGAGTAATAAGCTCCTCCAAAGTTCCTTCTCTTTTAAGCTTTCCATTGAAAATAATCCCTACTCGATCACAAATTTCCTGAACCTGCTCTAACAGATGAGAACAGAGAAAAACAGTTTTTCCTGCTTCTTTTAAAGCGAGAATGAGATCACGTATTTCTCTAGACCCCACGGGATCTACTCCTGCTGTAGGCTCATCTAGAATAAGTAATCTCGGCTCATGAATAAGCGCTTGAGCAAGACCGATTCGTTGCAACATCCCTTTAGAGAACGTCCCTACTTTTTGATGTCTTGCTCGCTCTAAATCGACCATCTTTAGGAGTTCATCAATCCGTGCAGAGAGTGCCTTTCCTCTCAGGCTACAAAGCTTTCCATAAAAGGCTAAGGTTTCCTTCCCTGTAAGGTGCTTGTAAAAATAAGGGTTTTCGGGAAGATACCCTACATCCTTGCGCGAATCTACTTTTACGGAATTTCTCCTAAAGATTTTACACTCTCCCTCTGTAGGTGCCAGAAGCCCTAGAAGAGCCTTCATCGTTGTCGATTTCCCTGAACCATTTGGACCAATGAGTCCATAAATCTCGCCCTCCCCAATCTGTAAGGTAACATCCGTAACCGCGCGAATCTTCTTTCGTTTAAATGGCGAAGGAAACTCCTTTGTCAAATGACTGATTTCAACCGCTAATGACGTTTTCATGAAAAATATAGGGTGATTTCATTTTAAATTTTATTGTAGATGACTTTATGCAGACAGAGAAACCTCGTAACTTCAAACATAGGACTTTTACTTAAAGATGAATAATCGATTTAATATATCAGTGCTTAAGCTGGGTGTGAAGGGTTTTATAATCTGAGCCCTTAAAGCACTATCCTCACTTTTTAGTAAATTAATAGAATTCGGCATTTTTTAAAAATCAACAGGTTTAAATGAAGTCATACATCTTCGTTACCGTGTTGATGAATGGGAATCTAGTCTTACCATGAAAAACTATTTGCCGGGGGCTACATCTTTAGAAGAGTAGTTAAATACAACAAACCATTGCCCGAAAAAGGACCGATTATGCTCCAATGGCATAATGATCCCGTCGAATTCAGGAATATTTAGGTTCGAGAACTCGGTGACTACTCCAAGAAAAAGTAAGCGTTCTAAGAGCTCATCGCTTCTAGAGGAGGTGCAAACTTAGTTAGAGGAATCCCCAACACCGCTTCCTTATATTCTTCAAGGTTTGGTGTTCTTCCTAGAATTGCAGAGAGAACTACGACTGGCGTAGAGGATAAGAGTGACTCCCCTTTCTTACGGTCAGAATCTTCCACGACACGTCCTTGGAACAGGCGAGTAGAAGTCGCCATAACGGTATCTCCTCTTTCCGCTTTCTCTTGGTTACCCATGCAGAGGTTACATCCTGGTCTTTCCAGATACATCATGTTTTCGTATTCGGTGCGCGCCATTCCTTTAGGAGCATTATCATCGAACTCAAATCCAGAGTATTTTTGTAGCATATCCCAATCTCCTTCCTCCTTCAGTTCATCAATGATGTTATAGGTCGGAGCAGTGACTACTAGCGGAGCCTTAAACTCCACTTTTCCTCGCTGTTCCTCTAAGTTACGCAACATTTGCGAGACGATTTTCAAATCTCCCTTATGTACCATACAGGAACCAACGAAACCGAGATCAATCTCTTTTTTACCACCGTAGTAAGAAAGCGGTCTAATGACATCATGTGTATATCGCTTGGAAACATCGTCATTATGCACGTCTGGGTCAGCAATCATTGGTTCATCAATGATATTGAGATCTACCACAAACTCCGCACTATATTTAGCATTCGCATCTGGGGTAAGAGCAGGCTTCTCTCCTGAACGAATTTCCGCGATTCGTGCATTTGCTTTATCGATTAAGCCTTGAAGCACTTGCCCTTTATTATCCATGCCTTTATTGATCATGGTTTGAATTCGCCCTTTAGCGATTTCTAGAGACTCAATGAGCGTATCATCTTGGGAAATACAGATAGAAGCCTTAGCCTTCATCTCCGCTGTCCAGTCCGTAAAGGTGAATGCTTGGTCAGCAGGGAGCGTTCCGATGTGAACCTCAATGATACGTCCTTGGAAGACGTTATCACCAAATTTATCCAGCATCTGTGACTGCGTGGCGTGTACCACATCGCGAAAATCCATATGAGACTTAAGATCGCCCTTAAAGGTCACTTTTACAGATTCAGGGATCGGCATCGTCGCTTCACCGGTCGCCAGTGCGAGCGCTACTGTACCTGAGTCTGCCCCGAAGGCTACACCCTTAGACATTCTAGTGTGAGAATCGCCACCAATGATAATCGCCCAATCGTCTATGGTGAGATCATTTAAGACCTTATGAATCACGTCTGTCATGGCGTGGTATTTTCCCTTTGGATCACGTCCCGTAATGAGCCCGAAGTCATTCATAAACTTCATAAGCTTAGGCGTATTTACCTGCGCCTTCTTATCCCAAACAGATGCAGTATGGCACCCAGATTGGTAACCAGCATCTACGGTTGGAGAGATAACGGTTGCAGCCATTGCCTCTAGCTCTTGCGATGTCATCAAGCCAGTTGTATCTTGGGAGCCAATGATATTCACTTTCACACGAACATCAGAACCTGCATAGAGCGTGACGCCTGGCGTGCTGCCAACCACATTTTTATTAAAGATCTTTTCTACAGCCGTTAGACCCTGACCTTTATTGGAAACCTCCTTCGAGGATGCAAACGCGGATTTCAGCTCTTGCCCTAGAGTTTCGGCAGCAAAGGCTTGAAGCTTTTTACCAAAGACGATCGCATAGGATCCACCTGCCTTGATAAATTCAACTTTCTGCGGGGTAAGAGCACGTGAAATATCTACGAGTTCTTTCTCTCCATTATAGAGCTTCTTCTCCTTTGTATTAATGGTCAGAACCGTGCCCGTCTCTACGGAATAGACTTGCTCAAGGATCACGTCACCATTTTCGTCGAAGAGTGGATTCCCATCTTCATCGGTCTTTTTCTCCCAGTTTTTAAGGTCTATCCCGATTCCACCCGTCACACTCACAGTTGTGAGGAAAATCGGAGAAATTCCATTTGTTCCCGCTACAATAGGGAAAATATTTACGAAAGGAACATAGGCGCTCGCTTGTTTACCGGTCCAAAGAGCGACATTATTCACCCCTGACATGCGGGAAGAACCTACACCCATCGTCCCTTTCTCCGCTATGAGCATCACGCTTTTACCAGGGTGCTTTTCTTGCAGTGCTAAGATCTCTTTTTGAGCGGCTGGCGTAATCATACACTTCCCGTGTAATTCACGGTCTGCACGCGAATGCGCTTGGTTACCAGGCGAGAGAAGATCTGTTGATACGTCTCCTACACCTGCAATGAATGTTACGACCTCAATCTCCTCTGGAACATCTGGGAGCTTTGTGAAAAATTCTGCCTTCGCATAACTTTCTAGAATATCCGTAGCGACGGTATTACCTGCCTTATGAGCTGCACCTAAGCGCTCCATATCTGCTTCGTAGAGGAACACTTGAGTCTTCATGATATCTGCCGCCTGCTTAGCGATCGAGGCATCATCTCCCAAACTGAGATCTAGAAGAACATCGATCGAAGTTCCGCCCTTCATGTGAGAAAGTAACTCAAAAGCGAAGTCTGGCGTAATTTCCGCCACTTCACACTCACCAAGAATAATTTCCTTTAGGAAATTCGCCTTTACACCCGCTGCGCTCGTTGTGCCTGGAAGAGTATTGTAAGTAAGAAAAATGAGTGAATCCTTTTTGTGCTCGTTCTTAGGATCCTTCACCTGCTCTACAATTTCTGCAAGTAACTCCCCACTATCGATTGGTTGAGGATTTAACCCTTGCTCCTTACGCTCCTCAATCTCTTTTAAATAATCTAAATACAAGCTCATGAATATGTTATGATAGTCTACTTCAGCCCGAATTTTTCAAGAAGATTTTATGAACCTTCTATTAATAGATAAGTCGCTTATATCTTCCTTCTAGCTCTTACCTTCATTTTGAATATAATATAAAACAGACTGAAAAGTAAAGATTCCCAGTCAATGCTGGGCTTTAATTCGCTTCATAAGAAGAAGGATAAAACCTAAAAATAGCTTCGATGTAGATGACTCACACATTCCAGAGCCAAGCTCATCAATACTCATTGGTCTCGGCATCTTTGTCTTTGGATTTAAGCGTAATTACTAACTTGCTTTTTTGTCATCTTCTTAGCTCGTCCAAAACGGGCTTTATCACCTGAGTCCATTTTTCATAGCCCTGCTCATTGAGATGTAATTGATCTTCGATAAAGAGAGAGCTTTCTGGCAGACCATTAACATCTAACATTACAGAAGAAATATCGATATAGTGAAGCTTGTCCGAAGAAAGAGCTAGATTTTCAATCGCTGTATTCACTTCCTTAAACTTCTTCCATAAATGCCATCTTTCAGGAGAAGGCTTTAGAGAAATGTAAGCGATCTTTGCATCTGGAACATACTCCTCGCATAGCGATAGAAAGTGAGCAAAGGCATCTATGGTCTGCTTAACGCTATGCTTCATTGCTAGGTCATTCTCTCCACAATAGAGAAACACTTGTGCGGGTTTATGTTTCTCTACCAGCTGATTAAAATAATGATTCACTTCTGGGATCGTAGATCCACCAAAGCCACGATTGAGCACTGGATGAGGACTCATATCCTTCTCTAAGGTATGCCACATATTGATGGAGGAACTCCCCACAAAAATCGTCATGCCGGATGGATAGCGGCTCACGATATCCTTCTGAATAAAAGCGTCTATCTCATCACTAAACCTGTTCAGGTCAGCCAGCCCTCTCCCGCCTAAAAAGCCTCTTTTCTTATTTAGTGAAACGCTACAGCCCACTAAAAACAAAAGTACTATGAGAACGATGAAGAGCTTCACGAGATTTGAATATCTTCTAATTT
>CALLLS010000004.1 GCA_938008215.1 uncultured Verrucomicrobiales bacterium
CTTATTGGAACAGGGTTAGATGTAGGAACGACAGGAAGGCTTCTTCCTACTACATCTTGTGATTTATACTTTGCAGAATTAGCGAAATGGTTTGGGGTTAGTTCAGGAGACCTAGAAACAATTCTTCCTAATATAAATAATTTCTACTCACCGACTTCTTCAGATCCACCTCTAGGATTTCTTCTTTGAATTTATGCTCTCACTTATACCATTTCCTTGGTTATGCTAGATTAACTCTTAGCTGCAAATGGCGTTTAGTTCAGAACACAGGTAAGAGTTTTTAAATAAGGTGGAGACTCTTTGTAGTTTTTCCAATAGGCTTGAGGTATTGGATAAGCTTGTCTTCAAGCTGCGTCTTCACTTTCCAGTCTCAATTACAAATTTCATCTTTAACGATATCCCCAAAGCTTTTCCACAAAGTTAAGTTCAGGGCAAGTATGGAGGCAGCTGTAGCGCATTGACATCACTACCCTGAGTTTTGTTTAAGTGATTGAGATAGAATGATGGGTCTGGGCATTTGGAGATGGAAGGCTTGAGCATGTATGGAGTGAGTCCCGCAAGAAGGTTAATGAGGAATAAGCAGGGCTTAGATGCCTTGAATGCTCTACCTCACTTATATTCTTGAGCTGACCATTAATGGTTTCAATGATACTACGTTTACGAAGGAGTAACTTATCCTCCAAACAAAGGAGACGGTTTTCATATTATCGCGGACAGAATCAATGAGCCTGACTGTGTCTGCAGTCAGGCTTTCCAAGAGCTTCACGGAGATTATAATATAGCCTTTATCTGCGTAAAGCTTATCTCATAAGTTTTGCGCTAACGATGGTACAGGATTTCTGTCATCCACATTACCTCAAGTGATTTGGAAACTTTAAAGCTCTCTCGTCTCATTAAATGACTAGGTGTAGTTTAAACCCATAGAACCAGTCCTTTGTAGATTTGGATATATAACCTAATCAAAAGGTGGAAAGCAGTCGATTCACCAAAGAGAAAAAAGTCCGAATATTACAAGAGATGAGAGGAGTAAGAAGCCGTAAGGAGATTATGGCGGAATATAACATGAGTAGCCAAAGGCTCTCGAATTGGAAGCGTAAGTATTGAGATAGCAGCGAGATTCAACCTTGCCTTGAAAGTATCCAAAAGAACACCAAACAGATAAAAGAAGATTCATGACGCGATTGCTAGTGATTACACTGAAGTCCTCCAGCTGCAGAGCATTCCCTTTATCGGAAGACTAGGGAGTTGCTTTGATAATTAAAAGTTAGAAAAAGGCTTGTACTTTCTTGGACAGCCTTTAAATATCGATGTCGACAAGAAAAGATATAAATTGTCTGATGAGCACTAGGTTTTACAATAATAGTTAGAACACGCTTAAACGAGATGGGATGATATAATACGGATAAAAAACGATCACATTATAATCCCATTTTATTCTGATTCTAGATATTAAAAACCATATAAGCCTTATATTTACAGGTGTTATAAAAATGGCACGTTCGAAGGGAGTCGAACCCCTAACCTCCTGAGCCGTAATCAGGTGCTCTATCCAATTGAGCTACGAACGCACTTTGAAGTGTGTAATAACTATCTTAAAAAGTTACTCAGTCAAGTATGCAAATGAAAAATTTATCGTTTGATTTGATTAAATTTAGGGTATTCTAAATGCATGAAAAATTATAATAAGATCTGTCTTGGTGATTATACTGGGGACTTAAAAGATATACTAGAACAGTTGATGTATTATCGCATGCCTTTTGGAATGTTCGGACCTAGTCAATACCCACCTAAGGGTGTTTTATTAATAGATTTACCAATAGAATATCTTAGCTGGTTTGAGCAGCGTTCTTATCCTAAAGGGCAATTAGGAGAACTAGTAATGCAGGTATATGAGCTGAAAGCGTTAGGTATGGATCATTTATTTGATCCTATCAGAAAACAGCACGGAGGGAGAACAATTCTTGACCCTAAAAAAGTGAAGCGAAATCAAATATGCAAAGAATTTGATAGCTACCACTGTTAGGAAATAAACCCCTTAAGAATCAACTAATTCACAGTGGTCTTTCCTTTTATGGCAGTAGTCACTAAGGTGTTATTAGGAATAATGATGAACTCTCCGTCTGCTCGTAGCAGCTTAGTGGTAACAGGTCCGACACCGACGAGTTGGAGTATTTTCCCATCTATTTCTAATTCTGTTCCTTTTTTATATATGTCACGGACATAGACAGCAGCAACAATATTGCTTGCATGTTGCTTTAGTCCTAGGCCCAAGGCTAAGGCAACGGCAAGGGACACGCCAACTAGAAGAATTTTCACAGTGGCTTTAAGCAATTCCGTCTCAATGCCGACTTGGCTTAAAGAAACGGTTAAGAAGACGATGAATACTAAAGCGAAAATGATTTTAGATACCGTGCGTGCGTAGTCTAACCCTTTAGCATCCAGAGTGGCGTAGGTTGCGTTTTGGATAATATCTCCAACAAAGATGCCGATTACCATGATGAGAAAGGCAGTAATAAGCTTAGGGGTGAATGCGAAGAGAGTATCAATGAATGCGGAAATATCAGTAAAGCCTGCTGAGTCTGAAGCTTGTTTCACCATGAAAATAATGATAAAAAAACTCAACACCTTAGGAATTAGCCTAGCCAAGCTCCCAGTGATACCCATTTTAGCAAGAGCTGACTGCATACCTGCTTTCTCTGTAAGAGAATCAATTTTTAACCCCTGTAGTATTTTAGTTAATACCGTTCTTACTATCTTCGCTATTATTATACCAACGCATAAGATAATGATTGCGATGATTAATTTAGGGAGAAATTCAGCTAGGCTTTCACCTAGATTCATAAATGCTTCTCTAACTTTATATGCGATTTGCATGAAGGGATCTTCTGCATTGGCAATTACTGGAGTGATATTTGAGTCCATTTGTGTGTATGGTGTGATTTTTTGTGAGAAATAAATTATACTTTATAATCTTCTTTAGAATCGTTTATTTGCCCGAACGTGGCACTAGTAAAACTGGTAAGAACCGCTCCAAAGCTTGTGAAAATAAAGTGAGCAGATTCTTTTAAGACTCTCTCACCGAGGGCTCTTTCTTCGATTAAGTCAATCCTTGCTTCGTTAGGGAGCGGAGTCTCCATCCACCCAGCTTGCGCAAAAATCTCTTGGATTTTCGCTTCTTCTTTTTGAAAGGATTGGTCAGTAATCATTTAGGCTTTTAAAGGGGTTTGCGGGTCTTTGTTAACGCGCTCGAAGGCAACTTTAAAGGCGTCAAGAGCACGGTATAATCTCATTTTAGTAGCGCTCAAGCCTATTTCTAGAACGGTTGAAATTTCTTCAATTGTGAGACCAGACATGAATTTGAGGACGATAATCTCCCTATCTCTTGGCTTTAAGTTTTCAAGGGTAGTGTTCACCAGTTCTGAACGCTCTTTGTTTTCCGTGTTGTCGTATGTGTCCGCCATGAAGTGGTCGGCATGTTCTTCAATTGCTGCTTGTCCCTTTCTTTTGCGGATTTGCTTACCAATCTTATTCTTACAATAGTTATGAACGATTCTATAGAGCCAAGTTTTGAATGTAGACCTTCCTTGGAACTGGTGTAACTTGTGAAAAAGCTGAATTAATGTATCTTGTGCGATCTCTTCCGCATCTTGGTGATTTCCAAGAAGTTTCATACAAGTATTGTAGATGAGACCTTCATACCTACCAATGAGGACGCGATAAGCTCTAGTCGTTTCTGGTAATTCCTCATTACAAATGTCTACAAGCTCTTCATCAGAAAGCTCTGTTAAGTCTGCACCAGAGTATGGTGAAGTTATTGAATCATTAAATGCCATTGAGGTTATACTCTATTGTATTAAGAAAGATGATCTTAGGTATTACAATTGTAAAATATACATAGTTTTATAAAGGCTGAAAATTGTCTAAGGGTTCTAGCTGGTTTCCAGGAAGAGGGAACATCTTTTCATAGAGGGTAGGGGAAAGCTTTGCGCTTTTCCTATATGCCATCCTGCACATCTCTAATTTAGCGTCCATATTATCTATATAGTGTAATAAGTGAGCCTCTGGAGTTTTAGGGACGACGGGAGAGCCGAATTCGAGCGTGCCATGATGACTGGCAATTAAGTGTAGAAGGTGAACCTTAATTTTTTCATTTGCTGGGTGAAGCTCTCTCCATTCAGATGCTTCATCCTCGCAAAGTAAATCTCTCCATATTTTATTTACTAGCTCTATACCTAAGCAAATGTGTCCTAGTGCTTCCGCGTGAAGAGAGTGAGTCTGGTGAAAATCTCTTTCAGGATAATTGTTCTCCCAAAGCTTACCGCAGTCATGAAATAGAACGGCGGTGACCAGTAAGTCTTTATTGATTTCGGTATAAACTTGGCATAGGGCAACGGCACTTTTCATCATGTAGGCAACGTGTTCCACTAATCCTCCTCGTCTGGCATGATGATTCTTTTTAGCTGCTGCTGCTCGTTTAAATTTATCCCCAAATTCATTGATGAAGCTGTTGCATAGCGCATTGAGTCGCGGGTCTTTTATTTCATTGATATCTGATAGAATAGATTCCCAATCTGCCTTTTGTTTAGTAATGAGTTTGGGATCACCAGAAAGGAGAACGTCAATTTCATCTTCTGATAAAGGCTCCCATTTCCAATCTGGAGAATCTAATCCATACTTATTTTTGGTAAACTGTCCATCAACAGCGAGAAATTGACCCGCTCTTAAAGATAATGCATGGTCAAACTGAGGGTGATTATTCCAAACCTTAAGGGAAATAGATTCTCTAGAGTCCACTAACTGAAGCTCATAGTAAGGTTTTTGAGATTTAGTGGTTCTCGGAAGACAACTTTGAACCTGACTTCCAAACCGATATGAAATAGGGCTTTCATTAGCTTCTAATAAAATCTGAGAGAGTGTGTTCATCTGACTGGTACGCTACACAGTTCTCTTTTTTTGTAACGAACAATTTAATTCTTAAAGATCGCAATAAATATGTGAAGGTAGATAACACGAAGTTTGCTTTGTAGTGGAATCTTGAGATATGCGAAAAAATGCCAGAGGTCATACTTGACGGGCTAAAGAAAAGGGTATAGCTACCGCTTAAACTCACACGAGTTAAGTTTTATCCTATGAATATTCATGAATACCAAGCGCAGGAACTGTTCACCCAGTTTGGAGTGCCTTGTCCAGCCGGTAAGGTTGCAAGCAGTAAAGCAGAAGCGGAAGCGGCTGCTAAGGAGTTAGGCGGCGGAAAGCTCGTCATTAAAGCCCAAGTTCACGCAGGTGGACGTGGAAAGGGAACCTTCAAGAATGGTTTCCAAGGTGGTGTCCACCTCGGAGATACTCCTGCAGAAATTGGAGACCTTGCCGCTAAAATGATTGGTGAGACCCTCGTGACAAAACAAACGGGAGACGCTGGAAAGCTCGTTAGTAAGGTAATGATCGGAGAAGCTGTTTCTATTGAGAAGGAATATTATCTCGCCATCCTAATGGATCGCGACACTTCAGCTCCTGTAATAGTAGCATCCACTGAAGGAGGTATGGACATTGAGGAAGTTGCGGAAAAAACACCTGAGGCGATCGTGCGTGAATTCGTTCATCCTACGCTAGGGCTACAAGCCTATAACGTAAGAAAGCTCATTAAAGGACTTAAGCTAAATAAAGATCAAGGAAAGCAGTTTAATAAGCTCATCAAATCTCTTTATAATCTCTTCCTTTCTAACGATTGCTCCATGGTTGAAATTAACCCTATGGTTGTGACTAAAGATGGGCAACTTATGTGTCTTGATGCTAAGTTTGGGTTCGATGACAATGCACTTTACCGTCATCCAAACATCGTGGCATATCGTGATATTACTGAGGAAGACCCTCGTGAAGTGGAAGCCTCTAAGTTTGACCTGAACTACATCGGTTTAGATGGATCTATCGCATGTCTCGTAAATGGTGCAGGTCTTGCAATGGCAACGATGGACATCATCAAATTCTCTGGTGGTGATCCTGCGAATTTCCTCGACGTAGGAGGTGGAGCCACGGAAGAACAAGTAGCAGCGGCCTTTAAGATCATCATGGGTGACCCGAATGTGAAGGGGATCCTTGTTAACATCTTTGGTGGTATCATGGACTGTGAAGTGATTGCTAAAGGGATCGTGGAAGCATGTAAGCAAACAGGTCTCACACTCCCACTAGTCGTTCGTCTGGAAGGTAACAACGTGAAGGCAGGTAAAGAGGTGCTCGCAAATTCAGGACTCCCGATCATTTCAGCAGATACGCTCTCAGAAGCTGCTAAAAAAGCGGTGGCTGAGGTTGGGTAATTCTAGAAACTAAAAACTTAAAAATTTAATATAATGTCTATTTTAATTAATGAAGATACTAAAGTCCTAGTCCAAGGAATTACTGGCGGATTTGGTGGAAAACACGCTGGACTCTCTCTTGACTACGGAACAGATATCTGTGCTGGGGTAACGCCAGGTAAAGGCGGTCAAACATTTAACCACTCTGTAAAGAATGTTCCTATTTATGATACAGTTGCGGAAGCTGTAAAAGAGACAGGTGCTACAGCGTCTGCGATCTTCGTTCCTCCTCCGTTCGCAGCGGATGCTATTCTTGAAGCGATCGATGCAGAAGTAGAGCTTATCGTAGCCATCACAGAAGGAATCCCTGTGATGGATATGATGAAAGTGAAGTCTGTATTGGCTAATAGTAGCTCACGCCTGATCGGACCCAACTGTCCAGGTTTAGTAACACCAGGGAAAGGTGTAGATTCCTATGGTGGGTGCCGTATTGGTATCGCTCCAGGATACATTCATAAGCGCGGAAATGTAGGTGTTGTTTCTCGTTCAGGAACGCTTACCTATGAAGCCGTTTATCAGCTTACTGAGCTTGGATACGGTCAATCCACCTGTGTTGGTATTGGTGGAGACCCTATTAACGGCACTTCTCACCTTGATGTTCTTGAAATGTTCAATGATGATGATGAAACAGAAGCGATCATCATGATTGGAGAGATCGGCGGAAACGCGGAAGCAGAAGCAGCACGTTGGGCTAAAGAGAGCTGTAAGAAGCCTATCGCAGGCTTCATCGCAGGTGCAACTGCGCCTCCAGGACGCACCATGGGGCACGCAGGTGCTATCGTGGGCGGTGAGGAAGACACTGCTGATGCTAAGAAAGCGATCCTCCGTGAGTGTGGAATCGCCGTCGCAGATAACCCATCAGAAATGGGCAAAACGCTTCTCGAAGCGTGGGGTAAGTGAAGAATCTTTAATTCTTAAAATTTAAAAAGCGGGCAGAGATGTCCGCTTTTTTAGTTTGAAAATTCCATATTTAGTGAGGGCTGTTCTCGATGGTTTATACACTTTAGACTTGTCCGTGACAGGGTGGAGGCAGCCATTTCAATAATGAAAAAAGCCTAGTTTTCTACCTGACTGGCTAACCTTACCTAATAATTTTTAAAATGATGAAAATTCCAAGTAGAGTAAAAATCAAAAAATAGATAATAGCGCTAATTAAGTATGTAACCCAAATAGCCTTTGACCCTTTGTTCAGGCCTTTTGAAAAAGAATCTAATTTCACCTTCTGCATTATTTGTTTTATATAGGTATGTGAAGGTGGCAGCTATTATCGCCAATAGAACACACATTATAGCTAAAATTAATTGCATAAAATTTATGGGGCTGGACTAAGCTAAGCGATATTAAATCGTTTAGAAGTATAGCTCAATGTATCAAAGGAAAAGTAGATTATCTACCTATAAACGGTTCTTTAGCTACTTTTTTCATGAGGTTAACATAACTGATTACATCAGAATTACTCAGCTATGAAGTAGAAGCTGACGAGAGCTATTTCGGTGAAGTTAGAAAGGGAAAGCGAGGTCTTGGAGGGGGGATAGCTGTGTTTGGCTTACTTAAGAGAAGCGAAAAGGTTTATGCTGTCATTATTACAGATGCCAAAACTGATACCTTAATGCCTCTTTCGTAAAGAAGGTTTCTAACCTTCTTGTTTCTCTAGACGTCGCCGCTCCTTGAGGGGATCGGGATTTTAAATGGGCAGGATACTTGTGCTTCTTGATGGGGGAAACAGACCTGGGTGATTTCTTAACTCTTAGATTTTATGAGATGATGGTTTGCAAAGCGAAAAAGGTTTCATAGCATCGCTGACTATTCAGAATGGGAAAAAGAAATTAGATATGGAAGAAAAAGAAATTAGCCTTTTAGGAAATACAGAAGCGAAGTGGCCAAAGTCACCAGAAGAAGCGACTTTAGAAACGTTCCCAAACAGAAGCCCTGAAAATAATTATTGGGTGCTATTAGATTTTCCTGAATTTTGCTCTTTATGTCCCGTTACTGGTCAGCCAGATACAGCGCGTATCCGTATACAATACCTCCCAGCTGAGAAGTGCATAGAGACCAAGTCTTTAAAATTCTATCTTTCATCTTATAGAAACCATCCTTCTTTTAATGAAGAAATCGTAAATCGTATTCTTTCAGACCTTTCCTCAGCTGTTCTACCTAAGGAAATGAAGGTAAGAGGGGATTTTTCTACACGTGGTGGTATAAGTCTTACCGCTCAGGCGTCTTATCCCTTTGATTCTGATAATCTGTCTCTTGAGGCTGGCTCAGCTCACTAAATTAATGAAAACGCTCGTCTTACTGAGTGGAGGAATGGACTCCACTGTTTTACTCCATAAGATGAATAGGGAGCAGGAGGTCTTAGGCGCTCTTAGCTTTGATTACGGGGCTAAGCATAATCACCGCGAGCTCCCGTTTGCGAAATACCATGCAGACCTAATAGGCGTATCTCATGAAGTCATTTCTTTAGATTTCATGGCAGAGAAGTTCGCGTCTGGACTCTTAAAGACGGGCGGAGAGATCCCAGAGGGGCATTATGAGGACGAGAGCATGAAGCAGACGGTAGTGCCTTTTAGGAATGGCATTATGCTCTCGATCGCAGCGGGGTATGCAGAGAGCATTGGAGCGGAGGCTGTGACCATTGCTGCTCATTCTGGAGATCATGCTATTTATCCCGATTGTAGAGAGTCCTTTATGCAGTTCATGGGGGACGCAATAGAAGACGGAACTTATGCAGGGATAAAACTCCTTAGACCTTTTATAAAGATGAGAAAAGAAGATATCGCTAGAGAGGGAGAGCAATTAGGCGTCGACTTTAAGCATACATGGTCTTGCTATAAAGGGGAAGAAACTCACTGTGGAAAATGTGGCACTTGTGTAGAAAGAAAAGAGGCGTTTAGTATCGCTAACCTACCAGATCCTACTGTTTATCAATCTAGATAAAACTTTTGGCTTTTTCATTGCTACAATAAGAAACAAATTATTACTCTAAACTATCTAATTACAACGTATATTGCCCCTTAACTTATGTTTAAATCTTTCTTAGCCACTTTCTTTTGCTCTCTCTTAATTATCTCTTCTGCACCGATCCAAATTACGGGGGTAGCAGCTACCGTTAATGGAAAGGTGGTAACAATTAAAGAAGTGAGGGGGCTTTTAGCGCCTACTATTTCTCTTCTAAAGACTAAGTATCCTCGCGGAGGGGAAGCTGCTGAAAAAGAATTTAAAGAGGAGCAAGAGCGGGTATTAGAGCAACTTATAGAAAATAAAATTATTCTAAGTGAACTAGAAGAACAAGGTGCAACTATACCAGATTTTGTGATCGATCAGGAAGTGAAGAGAATCATCAACGAGTTTTTTAATGGAAAGGAAGCGGAGTTCAGAAAAAGTCTCACTGAATCTGGAACCACAATGCGAAGCTTTAAAGAAACGCAAAGAGAAAAAATTCTCGTTCAAGCCTTGAAGTCGCAACAATTTGGTCAAAATCTTGCTCCGCCTACACCAGAGGAATTACAAGCTCAATACACCAAGAGAAAATTAGAGTATAGAGACCGCACTCAGGATAGAGTAACCTTCTCAAAAATCTTCATCCCGATGGCGTCTGATGACCCTGACGCAACACCTGAGAGTCAGCTGAACCTGGCGGATAAGATAGCGTTAAATTTAAGAAACGGGGCAGACTTTTCTAAGACTGCTAAAGATAGCTCTGCGGACGCCTATGCGGATGAGGGAGGTAGTTGGCCGTCGACACTAAGAACAGACTTAGAGCCATCCTTTTCTGAGCTGCTTTTTCAAGCTCCTATTGGGAAGATTAACGGTCCTTATAAAGACCCTAGAGGCTTTACGATCGTGAAAGTTACTAAGAAAGACTTTGGTCCTAGCCCACCGCTAAGTGAAATTAAAGATAGATTAGCTAAGGAAGTAGAATCTGAGAAGTATAAAGAGAAGTATAGCCGATGGATAGACACGTTAAAGAAGAAGGCGATTATCGACCGTAGAATGTAACCATCATGAGAGTTCATTTAAAACATGGGAAAGCAAGCCCTGTGATTACGGCATTTTTACTGATGCTCTGTGTCGTAGTCGTCGTATGGTTATTCCTTGTCAGGGGCTGTAGTAAAGAGGCTTCTGAAAATGTAGAACAAAACGAAACAGAAAAGCCTCCTATCTCAGGTGTCTCCTCAGTGGAAAGCATTGGAGAAGTCAGTTCTTCATCAATAGAGAAGTTTGAAGACCCAGCAACATTGATGAGTGCTGTTAAGGCATCATTCCAAGAAGAAAATTTAGACATGCTTGATCAGTTGATGAGTAAAGGTCTTACTGATGATGAACGTTCTAAGCTTGAAGACTTCATTATGCGGAATCATGATAAAGAGTTAAGCATACGTGAGGTCGGTGAAGTAGAGATTAATAAATTAGCTCGATGGGCTATTAAGGTAGAAGGGTCAGAGGAAAAAATCAGTTTAGATGTGAGAAAAACAGTGGATGGAAGCTGGATTGTTGAAGGTGTTAATTTAGATGGGATTAAAGACGCCAGAGGTGACATTTTCTCTGCGACTGGCTCAGAAGGAGATTCCTTATCGGTAGCTGATTTATTTATCATGGCTATTTTGAACAGAAACTTTGATAAGGCGTTAGCCTTTGCAGATACCGCAAGTATTTCAGATGCAAAGGTGGCATCGCTTTGTATCATGTTTGAAGAGGGGGATTATAGCCTTCAAGCGCGTAAGCCCTTACGTTCTTTATTCCAGAGAGAGGGGGTTTCTGCATATATGGCAAATGTACAAGCCGCTAACGGTGAAGAAAAAGGGCAGTTCGGTCTTACCTTAGAAAGAAAGAACCAGCAAGAGGAGTGGAAAGTAACAGAGATTAATTTAGACAGTCTCCTTTCTGATTACATTCAGCGTGTAGCAGGCGGTGATGCCTATTATACGCCGTTAGTGCAAAACCCTGAAGGAGGTGAAACCCTAGCGCTATACTTTGATTTTAGCGAAGAAATGCTTACGAAAAGAGCGGAGACTCAACTAGAAATTATTGCAGGCATACTTAGAACAGATACGAGTAAAAAGTTAACACTCAGTGGGCACGCGGATGCCATTGGTTCTGACGAAGATAATAATAAGTTATCTCTTAAACGTGCTCAAAATGTTAGAGAATTTCTGGTGGGGCAGGGGATCAGTGAGAGCCAAATTGATATTCGGGCTTATGGGGAAACTAAGCCTCGAAGAAAGAATGATTCTGACTTAGGGCGCCGTGCGAACCGAAGAACGGAAATCTATTTAGATTTTTGAAATAATTAGGAGTGAACATCGTAAATAGAGTTTTACCATTTATTGCGCTCCTATTCTTAGTGGTGATGGTTTCCACCATCTTTTCTATGCATTCTGAGGCTAATTATACTCCAGAAGTCTCTACTCTCCGACCTCAATTAGCCGCTATTCCACAAGGTTTTCCCAGAGTAGTGAAAGATGGCTCAAATATAACTCCGAGCTTTGATCCTAGATTTGCTAAAATTGACCCTGTCACAGCATTTAAAATTCCGCGTGCAATCAGCTTCTCCTCACCAATGGGGGGACACTCTGGAGTGTTTACATATAATGCGCAGGCATATTGGGAAGATAACCCGCACCGACGCGGGCACCACACTGGAGATGACTTAAATGGGATAGGGGGAATGAATAGTGATTTAGGAGATCCTGTTTATGCGATTGCAGACGGATTGGTCGTATACTCTGGGGAGCCTTCTCCAGGGTGGGGGGATGTCGTTATCCTTGCACACCGTATTCGAATGAATGGAGAGGAGAAAATAATCCAATCGCTCTATGCTCACCTTAAGCAGAGGATCGTCCGGGTAGATGAAATGGTTTCTAGAGGCTCGCAGATTGGAACAGTAGGCTCTGCTGATGGGCAATATCTAGCGCATCTCCATTTTGAAATTAAGAAAGGACTAAGCCTGAATATTGGCCCAGGATACCTTAGGGTGCCAAGGACACACCTATCTCCAGAAAAATTTCTGCAGGAGCTTCTAAAATATGAAGAAGTCTTCATAAAGCCACTTTCTACTCAGCCAAAAGCAAGTTGGGAGGATCTAGAAATGAATAATGTGGAGCGTCTTTTGGAGGTTCTAGATCGGTAAAGATCTTCAAAATTAAAGGATACTATCGTTTTCTTTTGCTCTTTTTTTGAAAAACGCCCAAGTTACTATACGATGTTAAAGCAGAAAATCAGAACAGTCTCATCGATAACGGTGGGAGAATTTTATGAGCGTCATAAAGAAAAACTAAAGCTTACCATAGTCGGGAAAAAAACGGGGTGCTC
Source organism: uncultured Verrucomicrobiales bacterium (assembly GCA_938008215.1). Classification (GTDB taxonomy): domain Bacteria; phylum Verrucomicrobiota; class Verrucomicrobiia; order Verrucomicrobiales; family Akkermansiaceae; genus WTJZ01. Next base: position 12,663 of record CALLLS010000004.1, read on the forward strand.
TAATAAAATTCAAGAACCAGCCTTAAACCGACCTGGACTTGCGTTAACTGGCTATTTTGATCACTTTCCACCTAAAAGAATTCAGTTACTCGGTGATCCCGAGGTGTCATATCTTTTTCAGTTAGAAAAGGAGGAGAGAGAGAAAAGAATAAACCAGCTCTGCGATCTAGGCTTTCCTTGCCTTGTAATTACTAGGAGGCGGAAAGTGCCAGAAGATGTAATTAAAATATTAGCAAATAGAGAACTGCCTGTTTTTAAAACCTCACTATCGACTATGAAGTGCCTCAACCAGATGACATACCGCTTAGAGAAGGAATTTGCTAAATCCACTTCTCTGCACGGATGCATGTTAGATTATCATGGTATAGGAGTTTTAATTGCAGGAGATAGTGGATCTGGAAAGAGTGAAGCAGCATTGGGGCTCTTAGAAAGAGGTGCCGCATTAGTTGCTGATGACCTAGTGCGCGTTAAGCAACTTGGGTCAGGGCTATACACAGAATGTGCAGCACTTGCTCAAGGGTTTATAGAAATGCGAGGAATTGGAATTATTAACGTGTCTAACTTATATGGGTTAGGAGCAATCCGTCCCAATAAGCAATTAGATTTAGTTGTATTACTTAAACCTGCGAGCGACCTGAATAATGTGGATCGCATAGGAATGAACCGCAAAACAGCAAAGATCATTGATGCTGAAATCCCTATCATCGAGATTCCAGTGGCACCTGGACGAGACACAGCTAGGCTTATATCTGTTGCCGCGCTCGATATGCAACTGAGAAAGCTGGGATACGATATGGCAGACGAATTCAACCGTAAGCTTTTAGCTAAAATGGAAGTAGATTCTAACAAGAAGCTCAGACCGTAGTTATGTCTCGCTTCTTTAAATGGAGCTTTTACTTACCCACTGGGATTTTACTCATTGGCTCAGTTTTATTCAGGCTCTTACCATGGGATATGGAGTGGGCAGACCTGATGCACTCTCCTGATGGCGGGTGGGATCAGGATTCGACTGGTTTTTGGAAGTTTCTATACGACTTTGGAATTGTCCCAGCTGTGCTGTTAGTTCTAGGGGCATTTATTTTTCTGATGTTAGGGGTGGGGCATCAATGGCGAAAATATCGTAAGGTTCTTCTTTACCTTATTTCATGCCTCGCGATCGGGCCAGGCTTGATAACGAACGGGATTCTTAAAGAGTTCTGGGGGAGGCCAAGGCCGAAGCAGATTAATGACTTTGGCGGGATTTTCCCATATGAGCCACTATTAGTTATTGATCCTATCAGTACGGGTAAGTCTTTTCCCTGCGGGCACGCTACGATGGGTTTCTTTTTCTTTGCGTTAGGGTTCGCGTTTCTGCACCGAGGTAAAAAATGGATGCTATTTGGAGTGGTAACAGGTCTCATACTGGGAGGGCTGATCGGATATGCGAGGCTTGTTCAGGGCGGGCACTTCCCTAGTGATACACTCTGGGCTGCAGGAGTATGTTGGTTTACTTCTCTAGGATTATTTTATGCATATGGGTTACATAAAAGTCCTTTTTTATCGCGGGAAGTAAAACGTAAAAGACCGTGGTGGGTGATGCCTGGAATGGTTGCAGGTATAGTAGTGCTAATGCTTACTATTTCTTTAGCTACTCCTTATGAGAAGACTAGAAAGGAAACATACACTGATTCAAAAGGAGTTAAGCAAATTAATGCTTATTTACTTGGAGGATATGAACTTATTCCTCGAGAGGGTCAAATAGAGGTTATATCTAGAGGGGCTGGACATCGTTTCCCTAAAAGCCGTCACTCCATTACGCTAATTAGAAAAAATGAGATATTAGAAATTAGGATGGATAAAACGGGATTCTTTACGGAACTGAATTTACAGAATACGATTTTTTATCCGCCTCATTTGGAGGTGGAAATTTTCAGGGGAAATTTATAGCTTAAGTTCTATGACAGTTGCTTATCTTTTCAAACAAGAGCGTCTCCACGTTCAATTTCGTTTCTTAGCTTCACTATTTTAGTAAGCATACATCTTTACACTGTTCAATTTCTCTACCATTTGTTTACAGAATAATATCTAAGTTTTATGAGTAACGATACCCCAACTTCAACAGAGGCAGAATTAATCGCCGTCAGGAAAGAGAAACTCGCGAAAATGAGAGATCTTGGGATAAACCCTTTTGGAGAGAAGTTTCAGACCACCATTACTCCGGGAGAGTTAAAGGCAGAGTTCACAGATGAAAAGAAAGTAACACTCGCTGGTCGCCTTTTGGCAATCCGTGATATGGGGAAGTCAGTCTTTGCCACCCTGGGAGATATCCACGGACGTATTCAGATTTATATTAATAAAAAGGGAGTTTCTGAGCAGGAGTGGGAGGCGTATAAGCTTCTCGATTTAGGGGACTGGATCGGGATTTCTGGTGAGACCTTTACTACAGGAAAAGGGGAACCTTCCGTAAAAGTGGAGACTCTCACGGTGCTTTCTAAGGCACTGCGCCCGATGCCTGATAAGTGGCACGGTATTAATGACCAAGAGACGAAGTATCGTAAGCGTCACTTAGATCTCATGTCTAATCAGGAGAGTGCGGATTTATTTATTATTCGTTCTCAGATTATTGCGGAGATGCGTTCTTACCTTCATGGTCTAGGTTACTTAGAGGTGGAGACTCCGATGTTACATGATATGGCGAGTGGTGCGGCGGCGCGCCCCTTTGAGACACATCATAATGCTTTAAATATGCCGCTGACGATGCGGGTCGCTCCTGAGCTTCACCTGAAGCGTTTATTGGTGGGTGGGTTCACGAAGGTCTTTGAGCTAAACCGAAACTTTAGGAATGAGGGGATATCGCGTCGCCATAATCCTGAATTTACAATGCTAGAAGCGTATGAAGCATATGCGGACTTTGAGGTCATGGCGGAGATGGTGGAAGATATGGTTTGCCATTTGGCGGAAAAGTTCTTTGGCACCTTAAAAATTGAGCATAAGGATGGGGAGGGGAATATTAAGCGAACGATCGATCTCTCTCGTCCATGGAAGCGCGCGCCTTATAAGGATCTTGTAAGAGGAGTAGCGGGGGAAGATTGGTTTAATCTCACTGCAGAAGAGCGACGTGCAAAAGCAAAGAAAGAGCTTAAAGTAGAGATAGGAGCAGACTTAGAAGACTATGAGGTGACGCAACAAGTGTTTGAAAAACTCGTGGAGGAGCATACCTTTGACCCTTGCTTTGTGACACATGTGGATTCTAAGTTGATTCCACTAGCTAAAGAGAACCCAAAAGACCCGTCGGTTATTGATGTTTATGAACTGATCATAAACGGGCAGGAAATTTCACCAGGGTACTCAGAGCTGAATGATCCGGTCGTGCAGGCGAGACGCTTTGCGGAGCAATCTGGAGGAGAAGAGCAAGTTACGGATACGGACTTTGTGGAAGCAATGGAGCATGGAATGCCACCTGCTGGTGGTATTGGAATAGGGGTGGATCGTTTAATTATGCTTCTTACAGGAGCTCCTACGATCCGTGATGTAGTGCTCTTTCCACAACTGAAGAGAAAGGATTAAAGTTAAATCCACACTCCAGAAACCTATGGTTTTGAGCTGTAAGGCGTAGTTGAAAAACTACGCTTTTTTACTGTTTATGACATAATGGTTAATTCCCAAGGCGATCTAAGATTTGTTGATAGCCGTGTTCTACAGGGTGTTGATGATGAATTCCACAGATACTATTGATAGCGGCATCCCAATGTTCTTGTCCTTTAAGAATTTTTATTTCTATGCGTAAGAAGTATACAGGGACATCTAGTTCAGTAGGTTTAAGGAAGCGGACAGCATCCTTTTCCGTTGTGATTATCATATCTGAATCTCTCCTAAAAGCTCTCTCCATAAAGCGATCGATTTCTTTCTGAGTAAAGTTATGGTGGTCAGAAAAGGTGCGGTGAAAGAGCACTTCTGCTCCGTGTTTTTCTAAAAGGGACTCAAAACTTTTGGGGACAGCGATGCCACTAATAGCGGCGACATATTTACCATCCATGTAGGAAAGAGGTTCTCGTTTTCCTGTGAAAAGGTTCTCCAGTTCTATCGCTTCATGCCTGCATTCTACGATTCCGGCTTCTTTATTGTATTTGCGGATTCTTTTGATAAGCGCCTCATTGGAGGTTTCTTTACACTTAGTAATGATAATGAGATTAGCACGTTTCAGTTGACGTGGAGGCTCTCTTAATGTGCCTCTAGGAAGGAGCGCTTCGGTTCCAAACGGTGCGTTTTGGTCGAGAAGGACGATGTCATACTTATGTCTTAGCTTCAGGTATTGCATACCGTCATCTAATACGAAGAGGTCGCTACCAAGGTTGTTAAGCGCGAAGCGGGCAGATTTGACTCGATTTTTATCAACGAGGACAGAAACGCTAGGGAGGTTTTTAGCCAGCATGTATGGCTCATCTCCAGAGTATGGAGGCTTTAGATAAATTTGGTGGTGATCACTTACCACTTTCGGCATGATGTCATAAGCCTCGTCTCTTGATATCCCATCCCACCTTTGTGGTTTATCCAGGGCTTTACTTTTATAGCCGCGCGATAATATGGAGACCATGCGTCCACGGTCAGAGAGCTCTTTGGCTAGCTTTTCTACTACAGGTGTCTTTCCTGTACCTCCTACAGTCAGGTTTCCTACGCTGACAACCATGGTGGCGAAGTCTGCTTGCTCAGTGCGTCCGCTTAAAAAACTGCCTACTCTTATTCTAACGACAGCACCAAAAAGGATTGAGAAGACTCCAAGCACGCGTCGCATAAAAAATGCTAGAAAAGAACGATCCCTTCCAGAGATGACATCAGCTCCCCATTTTTCTAGCTCATCACTCCTGCTTGCCATTTTATCATGAGTAAACGGTAGTTCTCTGTAGTATTCAACATTTATAGAGTCTAAAATACTTTAAGCTTTTTCGTGTCTTTCTTGGTTTTCGTGTTTTAAAGTATTTTCCGAATTATTGATATGAACCGCCCTGATAAACGACAAGCTGATGAACTCCGTAAAGTTTCTTTCCAACCCGGTATAGCCCCAAACGCAAGTGGCTCCGTCCTTTGCTCCTTTGGAGATACGAGGGTGATTTGCTCTGCAACAATTGAGGACGATGTGCCGAGATGGATGAAGCATCAAGGAGTAAAGGGAGGGTGGCTCACTGCAGAATATTCAATGTTGCCGTATAGCACGCTAGATAGAAAGCAGAGAGACAGTACACGTGGTAAAGTAGACGGAAGATCTATGGAAATACAACGCCTTATTGGTAGAGCTTTACGCTCAACAATTGATTTGAAAGCCCTTGGGCAGCGAACGATTTGGGTGGATTGTGATGTCCTTCAAGCAGACGGTGGGACTAGAACTACTTCTATCACAGGCGCAACAGTCGCGATCGGGATCGCACTTGCGGATTTACTAGAGCAAGGGAAGCTTAAAGCCCTTCCAGTGAAGAAATTGGTATCAGCTGTTAGTTGTGGTGTTTATTTGGATACACCAATTTTAGATCTTAATTACGTAGAAGATAGAGATGCCTCAGTAGATTGTAATATCGTGATGACAGAGGATTTAGATTTCGTAGAGCTTCAAGTATCAGGTGAAGAGGCGACTTTCTCAGATTCGGAGCTTAATAATATGTTATCACTTGCGAAGAAAGCGATCTCCGAAATCGTTACTCTGCAGAAGAAAGCCATTATTGAGGGCTCTAAAAAGACTTTTTCGTCCTTACCAGATTTCTCTACTCAAGGAGGGAAAATAGAACTTTAGAACTGTATATTAAAAGCCTAGCTACCTTTTTAAAGTAGCTAGGGGAGTAAATATCACATGGGGGGAGAATATAATGCTAATTATAAGGGGGAAATAAGTGCTATTCAAATTTATAGACCGCAAATGTATTTTTAATGTCACAATTTTATAAATAAAAATACTTTATGGTGTTTTTGGAGTGTTTTCTGGTTTAATAAGGTGAATGATTTTAAGTCTGCTTGTGATTTTCAGGATGATAAGTGTAAGTGGGTGCTTTAAGGCTTTTATTCTAGCATTCATATTTCTTATGCCACTTGAAGCAAAGTCACGGTTAGCGGAAGTGAAAACGCGAGTGATACCAGGTTTAAAGCAAGACTTGTCAAGAAACGGGCTAACTTTAGGAAACCCCGTTTATCTGCGAATCTTCAAGCTGGAGAGAGTCTTAGAGGTTTGGATGCAGCAGAAAGGGCGCAAGCAATATAAGCTTTACAGAACATATCCAATAGCGGGGATGTCGGGTGAACTCGGCCCCAAACTTATGGAGGGAGATAAGCAAGCGCCAGAGGGGTTTTATAACATCGTAAAGGGGAATTTAAACCCTCAGAGCAGATACCACTTATCCTTCAATATCGGTTATCCTAACGTTTACGATAAGTCACATAGCAGAACGGGCTCTTTCATTATGGTGCATGGCAGTAATCAATCCATCGGATGTTATGCGATGACTGATCCTGTGATAGAGGTGATTTATCTCATTGTAGAATCTGCAATGAGTAAGGGGCAAAAGTCTGTTCCGTTCCATAGCTTTCCTTTTCGATACAAAGAGAATTGGGAAGGGGGGATTCGTTCTAGATGGAACCCGTTTTGGAGGGAATTAGAGCCCGCATATTGGAGCTTCCACAAAGAAAAACGCCCTCCACTTGTGAAAGTGGAAGGCGGTAATTATGTTGTTAGGTGAAACTGCGGGCGAGACGCCCACGCTCCCCTTTTTTAATATCTGTAATGCGCAGGCTTATATGGTCCATCAACGCTTACGCCGATGTAGTCTGCTTGCTTCTTGGAGAGCTTAGTAAGCTTACAACCAATCTTCTCAAGGTGAAGAAGTGCTACTTCCTCATCGAGCTCTTTGGGAAGAACCTCTACTCCGATTTCGCGAGAGTCTTTTGTTTTCCAGAGTTCAAGCTGTGCAAGCGTTTGGTTTGTGAAGCTGTTTGACATCACGAATGATGGGTGACCAGTAGCGCAACCAAGGTTTACAAGGCGTCCTTCAGCGAGGAGGAAGATGCTGTTTCCAGCTGGGAAGGTGTATTTATCAACCTGTGGCTTAATGTTAATACGCTCTACGTCTTTACGCTCATTAAGAGGCTCTACTTGGATCTCGTTATCGAAGTGTCCAATGTTACAAACGATCGCTTGATCTTTCATCGCTTCCATGTGCTCGAGCGTGATAATGTCATAGTTACCCGTTGTGGTTACATAGATGTCACCCATTCCGAGTGTATCTTCGATTGGCATAACGCGGAATCCTTCCATCGCTGCTTGAAGAGCACAAATTGGATCAATCTCAGTGACGATCACTTGAGCACCGTGTGCTCGGAGTGCTTGAGCACATCCTTTACCTACATCTCCGTATCCACAAATGACGCCTACTTTACCGGAGATCATCACGTCCGTAGCACGCTTAATTCCATCTACAAGAGACTCACGACATCCATAAAGGTTATCGAACTTAGATTTCGTTACAGAATCATTTACGTTAATAGCAGGGAAGAGAAGCTTTCCTTCCTTATGCATTGCATAGAGGCGGTGAACTCCTGTGGTTGTTTCCTCAGAAACACCTTTGAGCTCAGGAACCCAATTATTGAAAATTCCAGGGTGCTTCGCATGAATGTCTTTAAGGAGGTCTTTAATGACTTGCTCCTCAGTAGAACCAGACTCGGTATTTACCCAGTCACTTCCGTTCTCCAGTTCGAACCCTTTATGGATAAGAAGAGTGGCGTCTCCACCATCATCAACGATCATTTGTGGTCCAAGAGGCTCATCCCCAGCAGGATTTGGGAAGCAAAGCATCTTCCATGTGCACCACCAGTATTCTTCAAGGGTTTCTCCTTTCCATGCAAATACAGGAACTCCAGATACCGCGATTGCGGCTGCAGCGTGATCTTGGGTAGAGAAAATATTACATGACGCCCAGCGGACGTCTGCGCCGAGTGCCGTGAGGGTCTCAATGAGAACGCCAGTCTGGATCGTCATGTGGAGAGATCCTGCAATTCGAACGTCCTTAAGTGGTTGTTCTTTGCCATACTTCTCGCGTGTGGCGATAAGTCCTGGCATTTCTGATTCTGCTACAACGAGTTCTTTTCGACCGAAGTCAGCGAGTCCTATGTCTTTTACTTTATAGTCTTCCATTGTTGTTTGGTTTTAAATTTTAGAGTTTTAAGAATTGATTTTTAGAGAGCTTTAAGCGAATTATCCTAAGATGTTTTTTAAGGCTTCCACCTTATTTGTTTCTTCCCATGGTAGTCCTGCGTCTTCACGACCGAAGTGACCGTAATTCGTTGATTTTAGATAAATTGGACGAAGAAGATTTAGGTCTTTTACAATTTGGGCAGGCTTGAATGAGAAGACCTCTTGCACCGCAGAAACGATCTTAGCTTCATCTACTTTGTTGGTTCCGAAGGTATCTAAGTGAACTGAAACCGGATCAGGATACCCAATTGCGTAGGAAACCTGTAGTTCGCATCGGTCAGCATATCCAGCAGCGACGATGTTTTTCGCTACCCAACGACAAAAGTAAGCCGCGGAACGGTCAACTTTAGATGGATCTTTACCAGAGAAGGCACCACCACCGTGACGTCCCATTCCACCGTATGTATCTACGATGATTTTACGTCCTGTAAGTCCTGCATCTCCTTCTGGTCCGCCGATTACGAAGATGCCTGTTGGGTTAATGTGGTATTCAGTATCCTCAGTAAGCATTTCTGCGGGAATGACTTTCTGAACGAGGAGAGATTTGATCGCCTCACGGATTTCAGGAGTCGTGATTTCCTTAGCATGCATGGTGGAAACAACTACCGCGGTAACGCGAGTAGGCTTATTATCAACATACTCCACGGAAACTTGCGTCTTAGCGTCAGGGCGTAACCATGTAAGTACACGATCTTTTCTCAGGCGGGTCAGCTCTTGTGAAAGGGCATGTGAGTATGCAATCGGAGCAGGCATGAGCTCAGGTGTTTCTGTGCAAGCATATCCAAACATGATGCCTTGGTCACCAGCGCCTTGCTCAGCCGTTTCTTTATTGTCAGCAGCGGCTTCATCTACACCTTGCGCAATCTCAGGAGATTGTTGCCCGATGAAGACATACTTTTCTAAGTTGCCAGCCTCAAAGTTACAAGAGTAGGAGTAGTCTGTGCCTTCGGCGTAGTTCTTATCGTAACCAATATCACGGATCGTGTCTTCCATGATTTGCTTATAATCAATATCAGCAGAAGTGGTGATCTCACCAGCTACCCCGATGTTGTTATCTTTTACAAAGGTTTCACAGGCGACACGAGAAGTGTGGTCTTGTGCTAGACAAGCGTCTAAAACTGCGTCAGAAACGGTGTCACACACCTTATCAGGATGACCTTCAGTAACGGACTCGGACGAGAAAATAAATGAATTCGACATAAGTTATCAGTAAATCGTGATATGTTGATGCGAACCTACATTTCCTTTCCATGCCGTCAATTCTAAATTTCCTTAAACTTGTCTCAGATACCACTCGTCTGAGGATATTGCACCTGCTTGATACGGAGCCGCTTTCTGTTGCGGAGCTTCAAGAAATTCTGTCAATGGGTCAGTCTCGCATTTCTAGCCAACTCTCCCTTTTAAAAAATGGTGGTTTAGTAAGCGATAAACGGGTAGGTAAAAACAATATCTATACCTGCCTAGTTAAGAGAGAGCACAAGTCTCTCCTCACTGATGCAGTTAAGGAGATTCCCGAGGTTTCTTTTGATGAAGAAAAATTAGAGTATTTATTAATGAAGCGTCGCGATCAAGCACGGGCGTATTTTGATAAGTTAGCTGGTAAATTTGGACGAGAATACGTTCCTGGTAGATCATGGAAATCACTTGCAGAAGGATTGCTGAAGATGACTAATTATGGAGTGGTGGCTGATTTAGGAGCTGGGGAGGGCACACTTGCTCAGCTGATGGCGCAAAAGTCTGACCAAGTAATAGCGGTGGATCATTCACAAAAAATGGTAGAATACGGCCGCCAATTAGCTAAGCAACATAATTTAAAGAATCTCGAATACAGGTGTGGAGATCTACAGAGTCCGCCAATAGATGAGAGTTCCGTAAACCTCGTGGTGTTTTCACAAGCCCTTCATCATGCCAGTGACCCAGAGAAAGCGTTAGAGGCCGCAGTTAAGATTCTTAAACCAGGAGGGAGAGTCCTTATCTTAGATTTGCTACAACATACATTTGAACAGGCCAAAGACCTTTACGGTGACGTATGGTTAGGATTCTCTGAAATAGAGCTTGTCCGAATGGCCAAGAATGTTGGCTTTTCTGATGTAACGACAACAATTGTAGATCGCGAAGAAGAGTTACCTCATTTCCAGACTCTTTTAGTTACCGCTGTAAATAAAAAGGTAGGTTAAATTCTTTTAAATGAAAAGTGATCTGGTAATAAGATCTTCATGAAATATCAGTTATTCATTCGTCATACTTTTTGTGCAGTTATAATTTTTCTACAATTTTCATGTAGTGATAAAAATTTCACTTCTAGAGAAGATATAGTAACTCCTAAGCCCACAGAAAAATTAGCGAAGTTGAATGGGAAAAATCTAGAGGAGCTACAATTAGGATATCAGGTTTTTAACGCTAATTGTGTGGTATGCCATAATGTAAGGATTCCGAATACGGTAAACTTCCCGCAATGGCATGCTAAAATTGAAGATATGGCTAACAAAGCGGCTCTTTCCAATGATGAGGAGTCAGCTCTTCAGTCTTATCTAGAGATTTTTGCAAGTCGCTAGAGCATAGGGCATTTACTTAAACAGAGTTACGTCTTCTCTTCCATTTTTTCTATTAGCGGGAGGAAGCTGTCTAAATCAATGAGACCATCTGGATCATCATCTGGATTTTCTGTCCAATGAGCTAAATATGGTTGCCGCAGAGTGGCACAGAGATGGTAAAAGTGAGGAAACATAAAGGTGCCCGAGAAGCATTCCATGAGCTTTGTCTTATTGCTTGAAAAAACGAGATTAGTCATGGCGGCGCCGTGCGGTCCTACGACATGTGTCGCTTGAGAAAAGAGCTCCGCTTGTTCCTTTATAGTCCGTTTGCCTATTATGACATGTTCGTATCCATATTGTTCAATTGCCCCAAAGACTTCTTCTTCATTTGTGATGCGCCTTCTCCAGCCATCATTTCTACTTAGATAGAGTTTGCGAGAGGCGTTTGAACTAGGGTGGACTTTAAAGAGGTCTCTCAAATACTGGATCGCTTCATCTGGAATCAGGGCGACTCCTCCCCTAGGAATATGCGAAATTTTCTCAATTTCATAGTGTGAGTTATGCTCGAGAGGAATTATTTTATCTGACGGAATACCTAGAGCTTCATACGAGTATGTGTGGTATTTTCGGCAATTGGGGGCTAGAATGTAGTCATAATCATCCCAGTCTATGAAACGTGCTGCAGGAAGGGTGTCTACGAGCCAATGAAAATAATTTTTCCAGGAGGCTGCCGAAACAAATGAAAATCCGTGCCCTTTTAATTTCTTAGGTTCTGGAAGACCAGTATAACGAAGTAGGCGATGTTCATGTTTTTCGCTTGGTTTAAAGTCAGGGGAAAGATCTCCAATGATTTTATTGTCTGAGTTAATAAGGACTCCATTTTGAGAAAATATACGGATATTCTCCATGGAATGGAGAGTGCGTGCATCTATAGTATCTGAAATGACAGAAAGACGCTTATGCACAGGTTCAGCTACATATATCCCGTTAATAGGCGGGCGCTTATCTTTGGAGCGAAGCTCTACTTCTACATGGCTTTTGACGTCGCCCGTGTGAGTAATTCCATCTGGAGTTTTAAATGCCCAGTTTGGAGGGCAATGAATGGTATCGTCTACAATGCAGCTATTTTTACCTCTTCTTCTATTTCTGGTGGGAAGAGCCATATTTAAGAGAAATCTTATTTATTAGGTTCTTTCCACTCAGGAAATTCTTCTCTTAAGGCACTAAGCATAGATGAACTTACAGGATTCTCTTGGATCTTTAGGATTTCAATTGCTTTCCATAGTGCATAAGGGCGAATAGTCTCATCACCCTTAAACTTATCTGCAACGAGCAGGTAAATATCCTTAGCTGTATTTTTTTCACCCTTTCTTAACCTTCCTTCAGCGATAACAAACTTTAGACCAGCTTCTATCGTGCCTCTGGGTTCTTGGAATAGAGCTTCTTCTGCGACAGCAATCGCTTCATCTACCTTATCTAGACCTAGCAAAGCTTGTGATTTATCTAAGAGGGCGTCGGTTTTCCAGAAACTATCTTCTTCTCGCTCTAATACGTAATTTACCGCTTCTTCAGCTTTTTCATACTGTTTAGTCTCTAACGAAGACTTTGTTAAATATCGCCAAACATCAATTGGTGTTTCTAATGGTTCTTCTCTATTAGCAATGCTGTCTAAAACTTCTGTCGAGAGTTTATAATCCTCTTTTTGAAAACGTTGAATACCAAACCATGCTAAGATTCTTGGTGGGAAATATTTTCCTGGGACGTCATGCTTCATTCGTATGAAAGCCTCTTTCATGATATCTGCATCTTGGAGGTAATAAGAGGAGAGAAAAACTCTTGTCCCTGCAGGTTCTTTATATGTTGAAGGATCAAGATTACGCGCTTTATTAAACTCAGGAATGCATTCTGCAAATTTCTCCTGCTTGAAGTATCCCCATCCCATCCAGTAGTGTGCATGTGCTTGTGCTGCTTTTTTTAAGCCTGGGAATTTTTGCAGTAAAAGCTGAGACGCAGTAATGAGTTCATCATAATTACGTTCTCGACGGTAAACTTTAATCATTCCTTGCAGGGCTGTGGCAGCTAGTGCGGATCCAGATGACTCTTTAAGAACTTTTTGAAAATCATTTAGTGCTGAAGCGTAGTTGTTATTAGAGAGATAAGCATTCCCTCGCCTAACATGCACTTCAAAAGCGAGGTCGTGAGCAGGAAACTCATCAATGAAATGTCCCGCTGCATTTATGCAACCTGCATAGTCCTCAGCCTCAGAGAGGCATACTAATTTTTTGAAGAGGAAGTTTGCTTGTAGAGTGCTAGGTAAGTCTTTTGAATCGATAGAGCGATATACCTTTGCTGCTTCTTCTGGCATTCCAGAATGTAAAAGTGATTCCGCTTTAAATACGCCGATGAGTTTATGCCATTCATTCTTTTTCTGATAGGAACCGTAAATTTCTTTAAAGGCGTCTGCCTGATCTGCAACATTTGCTCCATCTAAGCGGTAGAAGCAGTATAGCCTTCGGAAGCTAGCCTCAAAGCTTAGAGCACTGTTAGGAACAAGCCGCTCAACGGAAGTGAACGCAGTGATAGCTCTCTGGAAGTAGTCTTTTTTAAGTAGGGCATATCCAGCAAGAAGATAAGTGTTAGAGGTAACAATTGGCTCACTCGGATAGACACCTTTCTGGTAGTTGTCTATGAGGGCATCTAAGTTGTCATTATCAAAGTAGATTTGATATAGCTCGCTTTGTGCCTTTGCTTTATAATCGTTCTTTATTCCTGGAGTATCGATTGTCTTAGCTATGATCTCCTCTGCTTTTTCTTGGTTGCCAAGTCGTGCATTAGTAATACCAGTATATAATAAGGCTTCTACTTTGATATCGGGTGCTACTTTTGCGTTATTTGCTAGTTTGTCGAAGTGCATTAACGCTTCCTCAAACTCACTTAGCTCAAAGAGAATGTGAGCAAGAGCGAGGCGTGAAGTATCTTGATATGAGCTCTCTTTTTCATTAACAAGCCTTCTCAAGGGCTGAAGTGCCTTTTCTTTGCTACCGCTTAGCATGAGGCAACGTGCTTGTAGATACAGTGCTTGTTGTCTCACTGCTGGCTTTTCACTTTGTTGAGCCGCTAGTTTGTAGTATTTTTCGGCAGATTTATAGTTTTCCTCATTATAGCGCTGTGTCCCTAGGCGATAAGCAGAGGCGGCTACGAGTTGCCCCGTTTTGTATTTTTTAATAAGAAATTCAAAGTTTGCTTCGGCAGAATCGATATTTCCAGTAAGGAGCTGACTTACAGCCATGCGGTAATAAGCTGTTTGCCTGTCTTTATGACCACCATGATTTTGCAGGTAATTTCTAAAGCTGAGTTCAGCTGTCCTTAAGGCACTGCGGCTTTCGTAATAATCTTTTTGGTTTCGTCCGTACTCGTATATTTTAGAAGCTCGGAAAAACGCTTCATCTGCCTCGTTTTGAGCTTCAAGAATAGATGGTGTTCCTACTAGTAAGAGGATTACTAATGAGAGGGTATTTAAAGTTTTGGAGTGTCTGTTAGACATAAGTATAAGGCGGAGAGAAGGCATTTTATCTCAGTTGCTCAAGTTCTTTTTGATATTCTTTAATAAGAGGTTGAGTATTTAAAGTCTTATCTGGTTTGAGGGATTTTATCAAATAGTTTAGAGCATTAACCTTTAAGTCATGAGTATCTTTTCCTCCGAATTGGTAAACTCGCTTAAGAACTCGCGTGCCATTTTCTTTCTCTCCAGTCTCCATTTCTATCTTGCCATGGAGAAGTAGCAATTCATGCCTAAGTCTCCCTTCAGGGTTAATTAATAGCGCTTCTTCGACTTCTTTTTTAGCGTCCTGAGCGCCGTTCAAATAATAAGTAGCAGTTCCAAAGCGGAATAGATTGAGTGCTTTTCGGTATGCTCCTAAGTCTTTTGGTTTTAGAAAATTAGTGATAACTCTTAATTCAGTCCAATTCTCAGTCATAAAAGCAACTTGGGCATAGTTCTCTAGAATTGGAGGGGTGTATGCTTCTATTTCGTATAGCTTTTCTAGAGATATATATTTATTGAAGTAGTTCCATGCTTCACCCCAATTTTCATTCTTGGAATCTTCCAGGGCAAGCATGAGATATATAGGTTCAGGTAGAGAACTCCCTCCAAGCTTTTCATAATTAATGACTTCCTTTCTCAAAGCTACGGAATCTTTTTCATTATAGGCAATAAGAGCGAGAAGCTCTGCCGTTTCTTCTGGTTGAAAACTTCTACTGAGTGCTCTTACTTTTAAGAAGTTTTGCTTCGCCTCCACGAATTTTTCTAATTTGTATTGTGAGTAAGCGAGCCAGAAATACCACTCTGCTTTCTGCTTACTAGGAGTGCCCTTACTGAATTTTAGGTTAAGACTTTCGTAAGCACCGACTGCTTTTTGGTAGTTTTTTTGCTCTAGATTAAGTTTAGCAATATATTGCCATGATGAACGTAGGATATCTTCAGGAGCGTTCTTGTGGTTGATAACTTCTTCAAATCCTTTAATTGCTTCACCCGTATGGGTTAATTCTGCTAGAATAGTGGCTTTGTCATAAAGAAGATAAGTTGTTCTAGAGTCTTCTGGGTATTTTCTAGCGTATTGATTTATATAGGAAATGGCTGAGTCTTTTTCTTTCAGTAAGACCGCTATTTTACAAATTCGGTAACCAATGGTAGGAATGTTTTCTGGTGCTATTTTATCAGTGTCTAGGCTGTTATAGACTTTAAGAGCCTCCTCATAATTAGAGTTTTCATAAAGAATTTCAGCTTTTAAGAGCTTAACGCTCTCATACCTTTCATCTGATGAAAATTGTTCTTGGTAGGTCTTTAAAAAATGATTGGTTTCATTTATTGATACCTTCTTTCGGGCTTTAGATGTAATTTGATAGTATGCGACTTCAAAGCCCGTAGATGTCCCCTCAGAAAGACGTGCTAGTTTAGAGTAATATGATTGAGCTTTTTTTGTGTCATCTTGCGCTTGATATGATTTAGCAAGTAGCTCTAAGCGCTTTAAGGTTTGAGGATCGGATAGCCCTTTATCTCCGTATCTTTCATACTGAGATATAACTTTCCAATCCTTTTTTTTCTCAGCATTCACCATGAGGATAAGTGCAGAAGAGGGGTGCCATTCTTTAAGGTCTCCCATTTTTAGAACTTTTTTGAAATAGTTAGTCGCTTTATCTATATCACCTAACTTCTGGGTTATGATAGCGCATTTATATGTAGATAGGGCTTTGATTTCCGTGTTTGAATCTTTTGTGCAATTTTGAAAAAATTGATAAGCTTTATTAAACTCGCCATTTTTAAAGTAAGTTTCTCCAAGGTGAAATTTGCTGTGACTATGATATTTTTTTCCTTCTTCTTGATTTAGAACAAACAAGAAATCATCACGCGCTTTATTATACTTCTCAAGTTTCTGATGAGAGAGAGCTTTCATATATACTCCGAAAACACTGCTTGAACTTTGAGGGAGTTCTTTGTTTGCAATAGTGAGATATTGAATGGCTCTAGCGTAGTCCTTGGTTTCGTATTGTGCCAAACCAAGCTGGAGAGCTGCCGCACCTGCTTGAGGTCCCGTTGGGCTTCTTTTTAAGACTTCTAAGTATGCTTGGAGAGCCTCTTCATTTTTTCCTAGTTTGCTAAGACAGCTCGCTAGATAAAAGTAGCCAGAAGCAGAATTTGGGTGCTCAGGGAATTTCTCTAAGTATTTAGCGAACTTCTCAGCAGCAAGTTTGTATTCAGCAGGTTTATTTTTTTTGCTTGCCTCGTTATAAGACATCTGGGCGATGGTATATAGGTCATCAGCCAGATCTGCTTTTAATGGGGTAGCTGTGGTAAATGAGCTAAGAGGGAAGGCGGAAAAAAAGCAAATTAAGACTAACCGCTTAAAAGTTTTGAGTTTCTCTAAGTAAGTGAATTTAGGGCTGTGGTTCATAGTCCTTAGTTCACTTTTCTAGTAGAGAATGAGATATTCCAAATCCCAGCTTTTTTACAGAGGTCAATGACTTCAACTATTCGTTGGAAATCTACACCTGAAGCTCCTCTTATCCTAACAGGTTGGCGTGATTTTCCAGTTTTCTCATCTTTGAATGCTTCAGCAATGCTCTTTAACTTACTGCTCAGTTCGCCTTCTGAGAGAGCCTGACCGTCTACAGTTATGACGCCTCCATCACGAACGTTAAGAATGATTTCTCCGAGGGGTCTTTTATCATTCTCGCCCTGGTTAGCGGTAGGAACGCTAACATTAAGATCTACCTCATCACGTGAAAACTTCCATGTTACAATGAAGAAGACGAGGAGTAAGAATACTACGTCTATCATTGGTGCCAGAGGAATTCCAGCTTGTGGAGGTGTGGGTTTTTGAAATTTCAATTCTCTATAATTATTTAGAATTTTAATTATCTACACTATCAACTCAAAAGTCACCTGGTGTAAGAGGGTCATAAGAGCGCTTATTCTTAGTAACTTTCTCAGTTTCTACTGCTGATTTCACGGAAGACATGACAGCCATGAGGTGTGTAGCGGCTGCTTCTAACTCCGCGATAAAGCGCTGTACCCTTCCGCGGAATATAGAATAGAAAATAACTGCGATAATCCCTATCACAAGTCCAGAGGCGGTAGTTATCAGGGCTTCTGAAACACCACTTGCGAGTTGCATTTGTTTTACGCCTTCAAAGTTTCCTTCCGCAATTTCCATGAAGGACTTAATCATGCCTATAACAGTTCCAAGAAGCCCGACCATGGGCGCTACTGCTCCGATATCAGCGAGATATGCGATGCGCTGTGAGAGAAGTCCCGCCTGGCGAGACCCTTCTGCCTCCGCTACATCTCTGATATCACCTAGCGAGGCGGACGGTGTGGCTCTGTGGAAGTCTACAGCCCGCCCGATGATCTTAGATACTGCAGATGAGTTCCGATCACATATTTCGCTTAGATTATGATAATCACCTTGGATAATCATATTTTCTGCCTGTGTCATAAAGCGATTACTGACTACAGCTCCTTTTCTAATAATAAGAAGATAGAGAAAAATTAAGAATACGGTGAGGACAGAGAGAAAAGCTAAAGGATACATCATGACCCCGCCTTGCTTAAGGATTTCAATGAAATCGACCGTGATGGGAGCAGCTGTGCTAGCCTCTGAATCTGAGGTCCGGGCTGATGCTACTTGGATACAGGAAAGAATGAAGAGAGATTTAAGAAAGAGTTTCATCTAGTTATAATAAGAGAGATATGAAGGTAATGCGGTTTTGTTCAAGCTTTCGATTTGCGATTATGTTAATTTATTCATTATTATAGTGTAGAGCGATTCGCTCAATCAGATATGTCTCAACCAGATTTACTTAAAGAGAAGCTCCAAGATGCACCGCATAAACCAGGGGTCTATATTCATAAGGATCGGTTGGGAGGGGTTATTTATGTGGGTAAGGCACGAGATCTAAGGAAAAGAATCTCCAATTATTTTTCGCCCTCCAGAAAGATGAAGGCAGACCGGAAAACACGGGCGCTTATAGAAACGATTGCGGATTTCGATTATCATATCGTTAGGAATGAGCAGGAGGCACTGCTTCTAGAGTCTAAGCTTATTAAGCAATATCGTCCGCGTTATAACATCGTGTTCCGTGATGATAAACGGTTTAAAATGGTGAAGGTGAGCTTAGATTCTCCATGTCCCAAGTTTCAGGTAACACGGATTAAAAAGGCAGATGGTGCGAAGTATTTTGGCCCCTTCGCCCACTCAGGCGCTTTGCATGACACATTAACATATTTTAATAATAAATTCGGTCTAAGAACGTGTCGCGCTGTAAACCCTGGGGAAAAGGACTATAAGCATTGTAATGCCGACGTGATTCGTAATTGCTCTGCACCTTGTATCGGTAAGATTTCAGCTGAAGATTATAAAGCGAGAGTGCAAGAAGTGTGTGACCTCTTCAGTGGAAAGGAAAAGCGTAGCTTTATTAAGGAAATAGAAGGCGAGATGCAGGCGGCGGCTGCGGACATGGACTTCGAGCGCGCGGGTAAGCTCCGCGATGTTATGGAAAACTTTAAGAAAACGCTTACTCCCACACGGCAGTTTAAAAATACCCTAGACCTTCCGTCTACCGTGCAACCTGCCGATGACCTTTCTGAGCTTTCAGACCTTCTAGGGCTGGAAGCTCCTCCCAGAGTGATGGAGTGCTTTGATATTTCTAATGTGTCGTCTACCCATATTGTGGCATCTATGGTGCGTTTTACAGACGGGAAGCCTGATAATAACAAGTATAGGAGGTATCGCATAAGGACGGTTGAGGGGCAGGATGACTTTGCCTCCATGGCGGAGGTGGTAAGGAGGCGCTACAGTAGATTGCTTCAAGAGGGCGCAAAGCGAGCGAAGGAGATAGGCATAGAAGAGAGCCAAGAGTTACCAGCAGACTTAGCCAAAAGAGTAAACGCTGGACTGCCAGATCTAATAATCGTGGATGGAGGGAAAGGGCAACTGAGTTCTGCGGTGCGTGAGCTACAGAGGCTTGGGCTATATGACCACCCCATTATTGGGTTAGCGAAGAAACACGAAGAAGTGTTTTTTTATGGAGAATCTGATCCTATTCTAATCCCACATGATAAGGGGGCTCTGAAGCTGCTACAACGGATACGTGATGAGGCGCACCGCTTCGCTAATAATTATAATGAGCTTTTACTTAGAAAGCGCATTAAGGAGTCTATCCTCGACGATTGCCCTACGGTTTCTCCCAAGCGCAAGGAGCTTTTACTCAAGAAGTTTGGCTCAGTTCTAAGAATTAAGAAAGCCACGGCGGAGCAAATCGCAGAAATCTCAGGGATTTCATTGAAAGGAGCGCAAGGCATCCTAGCGTGGTTAAAAGAGAGTTGAATGCCAATTTTTCAATGGTGGACAGAAAAGGTGTTATATATCATAGAACGTTGTTACAGGAGTATTTTAAGGAAATCACTGGAACACATGTGCCTGAGCAGGAATTGAGGGAGGAGGTCGATAATATCAGTCAAGAAGGTCTGAACGCTGTTCAGATTATAAGTGATTTAGCCACGAAAATTAATTCTACAGGGGAAAGAGACTGTCATGCGTTCTGCTTATGCTGTTGCAATCTCAGACGGTAAGCTAGATGAATCTGAGTATACGTGTCTCTTTGAAGTAGGAAAAGCATTGGAAATGACAAATGCGCATATTCAAGGCGTGATTGCTCATCATGAAGTATTTCTACTTAGAAGTGCAAAAGATTAGCGCTCTGATAGATCTCGGTTGGTATACTACCCTTTGCGTCTCTCTAGGAGCGTAAGCATTTGAAAACTTAACATAAAGGTTCAGTTCTTCAGTAGTAGTTAGGTCTGAGAGTTTATCAACCTGAAAGCGTCCCTCAAAGAAGGCAGGCTTCTTTGAGAGCCTCATTACTTGTTCCTTAGTATCGATTTTCTTAGCAACATATTTTGGCTGGAAGAGGATGGCAGTTAAAAATCCGAGAAGAGGAATTTCACCAAGCATCGAATCAAAGATTTTAGCGAAAGGGTTCTCTTCCTCTATGACGAATTTTTCTTCGTTAGAACCTGCTTCAAAAACGGTGTAAGTGGCTTTCCATATAGAGCGCATTCCTTTTCTTCCAACAGAGCCTAAACTATTTCCTTGTTCATCTGTAAAGTTGTATCTGGCAGACCAATCAATGATTTTATTTGTTTTGATATCCGCAAGAAGAGTGGAGCGTGACTTATCAGTGTAAACTTGAGCATGTTCGCGAAGTTTGAAGAATTTTTGCCTTATGAAAGCAATAGTCTCCATATTTGCATCTGTGATCGTGATTTGGGGTGCAAAGGCAAGAATCTTAAAACGAATGCTAAGCGGGTATTCCATGCCGGCTTGTAATCACTTTCCCAATACCTATACAATAAAAAAGCCTGCAATTTGCAGGCTAAGTAAAGTAGCGGAAGTGGTATCGCTTACTTAGTAATTGGATTCACTTTAACCGCTATAGTCGCAGTAACTTCTGGGTGAAGTTTAATCTCAACATCTGTAGTCTTAGTTCCTTTAATAGGTTTTTCAAGAGCGATGCTGTGACGGTCTATCTTAAAGCCTTTATCTTCAAGTGCCTTGTGAATATCGATATTCGTGATAGCACCGAATGCTTTCCCACCTTCACCGATTTCTAGATCAAGTCTGATATCTGTTCCATTAAGCTTCTTAGCAATATCTTTATATTCTTCCAGTTCAGCTGCCTCACGCTCTGCACGTGCTGCTTTTAACTCTTCAAGATATTGAATGTTATTATCGGTAGCCTCATAAGCAATTCCACGTGGGATCAGGTAGTTACGTGCGTAACCAGCTTTAACTTTAACGATGTCTGCTTCTGCGCCTACGCCATCGATTTTTTCTTTGAGGATAACTTGTGTAACTGCCATTGCTAAATTGGTTGGGCGAGGGGAGTAACCTTGGAGTAAAGGTCAAGTCAAGTGCTTTCTAATCATTTTCCGCGGCTTCTAGACGCATTTCCATATCTGCTTTTTGAAGGAGCTCAGTGAATTCATTAATTTGCCCGTCAAGCACATAGTCCATATTGTGCGAGGTGTGATTTATGCGATGATCTGTAACTCGACTTTGCGGAAAATTATATGTTCGGATCTTTTCTGAGCGATCGCCTGATCCAATAAGAGATTTACGTTGGGCTGCATGTTTAGCGTCTTCTTCTCGCTTTCTTTCTTCGTAGAGCTTAGCTCTGAGGATTTGCATCCCTTTTTCACGGTTTTGAGTCTGGGATCTTCCATCCTCACATCGCACCATAAGCCCGGTGGGTTTGTAAGTGATTTGCACCGCAGATTCCGTCTTGTTTACATGTTGTCCACCTGCGCCACCAGAACGGCAGGTTTGGATATCTAGATCATCTGGTTTTATATCCACGTCGACTTCTTGAGCTTCAGGTATGACCGCGACGGTGGCTGTAGAGGTGTGAATGCGTCCTTGGGTCTCGGTAGCTGGCACTCGTTGAACGCGGTGCACTCCCGATTCGTATTTAAGATAACGGAAAACTTCATCACCAGAAACTTTTAAGACTACTTCTTTAAATCCTCCAACTTCTGACGGACTAGACTCTAGATGCTCGGTCTTCCATCCTTGTCGTTCGGAATACCTGTTATACATTTTCATGAGTTCTCCGACGAAGAGAGAGGCCTCATCACCTCCTGCGCCAGCACGAATCTCAATCAAGGCGTCACGTTCTTCAGCAGCATCTTTTGGCAGTAAGGCATACTGGACATCTGCTTGGAGTTTCTCAATGCTGGATTCTAATCCTGGGATTTCTTCCTCAGCCATTTCAGCCATTTCCTTATCCTCTCCCTTTGCTAGTTCTTGATTATCAGCCAAATTACGCCGGCACTCTTGAAGCGATTCCCAATTTTCAGCGAGTTTTTTTAGACCTCGATGCTCTCGCATCATTTCTGAGGCTGTTTTCTGGTCATTGAAAAAGTCTGGAGCAGAGATGAGCCCTTCTACTTCAGAGAGACGGGCTTTTCTTTTTTCGACGAGTGCTGAATAATCCATGCGTAAGCAGGTTTAGTAAGATTTGATTGAAAGAAAAGGGGTTTTCTAGTTTTTTAGGGATTTACGGATTATAGAAGAGTTTTTTCTTAGAGCAGTCCTTTTTCTTTTTTGCTCTCGAGCGCATTCTTTATCAACTCTTTTACTTTATCGGGCGTTTCAGCGAAATTAGGGAATCTTCCAAGGTAATCATAGATAGGAACGAGAAGGCCTTTAGTAAGAATGGGTTTTTCTTCTAAGACTTTATCAAATGAAGAAATGATTTCATGCGCGGTTAGCTTTACCGCTTCTAGTTGCGCTTGGAGATTTTTTTCTAGAGTTTCAGGGGTGAAACTATCAATATTTTGTCGTTCTTGACCTGCTTGCGTTGCAGTCTTAAGACATGGTAGGGTGATAGTCTCTGTTCTGGGATAGAAGCTACACATGAGATTCCAAGGGTCGCCACCTCTATCTTGATCCCCTCCTTCTCTAAAATCGGTGCGAATAATCACAGACGGGATATCGGCGAATTTGGCGAACATGAATTCAACTACGGTTCCTGAGTCTAATTCAGGGCCATCAAAGTGGAAGAGTGCCAGATCACATTGAAGAAGGCTTAACAAATCGTGATCTCTAATCGCTCTTGGATTAGCACTTCTAAATTCTAAATCTTGAGGGAGGACAGGAAGGTATTTCTCCTTTGATTCTTGGCAAACGGCTTTTGCAAGTAAGGCATTACCGACGAGATGTTTTTGACTAAAGAGCTCACCTGCGAGGTAAAAAGTATACTGATTCATAGTGTCTTATGGCATCTGACGATGAAATTTAATCTTCTATAGTTCTGGTGAAGAATGTGGTTGGAAGGTGACATTAGCCGTTTCATTCTTTGCCGTGATACGTTCTTTTGTCAGCTTATACATATACTCTTGGAATCTGAAAGGCACTTTGCCTTCAGAAGAAATTCTTTCTGAGCTACCATCAGGGAGGATAATGTGGGCATTGGTATTATCTTTAAAACAGGCTAGTAAATATGCTTTGATTCGTTCCTTATCGCGGTCTTCCTCAATAGGTATCATGAGCTCTAGCCTTTTCTCTAAGTTCCTTACCATCCAGTCCGCAGAGGAAATGTAAACTTGTTGGTCACCTGCTTGCTCAAAGTAAAAGGTGCGCGTGTGCTCTAAGTAGCGGTCAATGATGGAGACGACTTCTATGTTGTCAGAGACCCCTTTAATATCTGGTTTTAGGCAACAGATGCCTCTAATATTGAGTTTTATTTCTACGCCTGCTTGAGAGGCAGAGTAGAGTGCCGCAATTATATCAGGATCTTGCAAGGAGTTCATCTTGGCGAGAATTCGAGCCTTTTGACCACTCTTAGCAATTTTAGCTTCTTTTCCTATTAGCTCGATGAGGAGGCTTTTCATATGAGTAGGTGCTGGCCTTAGCTTACTAAAGCGTGTCATCTTAGAGTGGCCTGTTAGCATATTAAAAAAGAGGGAGGTGTCACTCCCTAGCTCTGTTTGGCTAGTGAGATAAGAAATGTCTGTATAGAGATTCGCAGTGGACTCATTATAGTTCCCAGTGCCGAGATGGACATACCTCTTAATACCAAGATGCGTTTTCCGAACGACTAAAGTGGCCTTAGCGTGAGTTTTGTAGCCTTTCACTCCGTAGATTACTTGCACGCCAGCTTTTTGTAGCTCATCAGCGCGGAGTAGATTTCTCTGTTCATCAAACCGCGCTTTCAGTTCGATGAGAACAGTTACCTGTTTACCATTCATTGCGGCTTTTTTAAGAGCCTCTATGATGTGTGACTTAGAGGCTGTTCGGTAGAGAACTTGTTTTATCGCTAGTGTATGAGGGTCTTCTGCCGCTTCTTGTATGAGCTGCACCACTGGATCAAACGATTCATATGGATGGAATAAGGTGATGTTTTTCTTGTCGAGAGTCGCAAAGATAGATTCGTCTGGATCAAACGTGGGAGAAACTTGAGGATGCCAAGGCTCAAATTTATATTTTTCGAACCCCGGGATGATAGCTAGAGAAAATAAATCCGCAATTCCTAGAGGTCCATCAACATCGATAATGTGGTCTAGTTTAGCGCCTGTAATTTGAGTAATGATCTCTTTTAATGAAGATGAGGTGCCTTCTGGGATCTCTAAGCGCACTGCCCTTCCAAATCTGCGACGCGTTAGAACTTCTTTCATTTCGCCAGCTAGGTCTCTAGCATCTTCATCATCTAAGACGATGTCACTATTCTTAGTGAGACGGAATACAGAGCTCTCCACTACTTCTTCATGAGGGAAAAGCTCCCCAGTATGGTGTGCGATGACATCCTCTAAGAGTAATTTATAAGATTCCCCTAGTTTTTCAGATAAGGTTAAGAGTCTTGGTAAGTTTGCTGGGACGGGTATGAAAACGTGTCTAAACGTACCTAATTCTTCCTTTAATTTACAAATTATGCACAGTTGAAGTGCAGGGATAGAAAGATAAGATTCCTCATATTGAATTGCGATAGGAGTTAATACGGGTAAAATGTTATTAATCATCCTATCTTGTAACTCCTGCTGGGACTTCCCTGAGAGTTCAGCAGGCTTCGTAATCTTTATTTCTGCGTCTAGGAGTTTAGGGAAAAGAGCCTCATTCCAGATTTTGTATTGTTCACACATCATCTCTTGGGCGCGCTTTCTAGTTTCATAAAGCTGACTAGAGAGAGTCATGCCTGAAGGGTCAGTTTGATAGTTTTCTTTTCTAAGTTGTTCAGTTAAACCCCCTATTCTGACTTGGTAAAACTCATCTAAGTTTGATCCTGAGATGGCGAGAAACTTTACTCTCTCAAGTAAAGGCAAGTCCTCTCGCTTAGATTCATCTAAAACACGCTGGTTAAATTCCAGCCATGAGAGTTCGCGATTTGTATATGGAATCATTTGAATATGTCGCTTCTAATACATTAAAGGTTATTTTAGTAGTAGATCTAGTCCAAAGAGTTCCTCAAAAAGATCTCCTTTTTCTTTAAGGGCGATTCTCTCTAATTCCAACTCTATTTCAGAGAGACCGAGTGCAGTGATAATGAATTTATTTTTCTTAGTTTGAGTTATAATGGACTTTACACGCTGCTGTTGTGCTACGTCTAGAGCATCTGCTATCCTAAGAAGAGCGGAAAGCTTACAAACGAGAAGTTGGTCTTCTTTTGGAAGAGACATGTATTCTGAATGAGTGAGCTTAGGGGGTGACTTACGGTGATACCGAGCTATTAGAGCAACGATCTTTAAGTATCGCTCATTTAAGCCAAAGATTTCACTATTTGCGATGAGGTAATAGGAATGCTTATGGTGTAGTCTTGGACTGATGTATGTACCTACTTTATGAGCAATAGCGGCAACCTTGAGGAGAAGTAGGTCCCAATCCTTAAGCTCGTGTATCTTTTGCGTATCTTCAAAAAGCTTAGTGGCTAGGTCACAAACATGCATGTAATGAGTGGGATCCGCATTATATCTGAGGGCAAAGAGTTTGGCAGCGTGAATCGTCTCAGGTTCTAAATCACGCGAGGTAGTATTAGATGCCGCTAGATCTCTAAGCAGTCCTTTTTCAAAATCTGTTTTCGGTATCCAATACCGCTGTATTTTAAAACTATGAAGAAGGTTATAGTTAATCTGTAGAGCGGGTAAAAAAGCGTCTTCAGTATGCACATCTAGGTTAAAGCGATTGATACGCTCTTCTTCCGTAAGAGAGGAGGCGGAATCTAGAAAGTCTCCATATTTTTGAATGTCGTCTCGGAAGTATGTCTCTGTTCCCAAATCGTCAGACACGAGCTGAATCTCATAGCCAATGAGAATGATATTATCAATACGGTCTCTGCGGTGATCGTATTTTATAGTTGTTAGCTGCGGGTCAGTGTGGGAGCGTATGAATTGAAGGTACTCTTTTCCGTTCGAGAACGATTTGCGCAATGCCTCTGAAGTTCGGTGTGTTCCTAACCTGTAGGAGTTATATCGCTCTACTCTTCCATTATTTAGGAGGAGTGTTCTAGTATTACCTGGTCCTACATGGATGGCTAAGGTTTTACCTGTATTAATAAATGCCGCTTCTTCTTGTCTGCGTTTAATCTTCTTAAAAACTAAGCGAGTCATAGCTCCATTGTCTAAGGCTAGAAATTCCAACCCAGAAGAGACCTTTAAACGGTTTAATACACTTTGCCTATTTTTTGCCTCAATAAGGATATTCGTTACCGCTGGTGTGGTGCAGGCATGAATGTCTAGCCCAAATCCTTCAATAATAGAGACGTATCCTTTGACGATATCAACAATTCGTTCTAGGGTTTGCCTCTTTACAGATTTGTTGCGAAAGATGTCACGTGCGAGGGGGACTGGTTGCTCTAGATATTCTATTTCCCGTACTTCGTCCTGAACTGTTTCGCATATTAGAAGCGAGAGAGAGCTGGCTCCGAGGTGAATACTAACGTTATAGGATGGGGTGTCTTGCACAAGAATATCGTTAATCTTTAAGTCCTTTCATGCAAGGATAAGTCGTTCTTATTGAAGCGTTTTACAATGTGGCTGGAGTATTAGGCTATTTAAGAGACCTTCTCCGTAGGTTAGCAGAGGGTTTTTGAACTTGTAGTTATTAAGAGGCTGGTTTCTGATACCATTATTCTGGGGAGTATCTGAGCGATTGATGAACGTGGAATGCTAACAAGAAATATAGCTTAGGGTTATAAGGTAGAAGACATATACAGGATCAATTCAAGATAACACGAGTAGTTCTTGCTACTGCGCCTTTTTTTCCTTCTAGGTAGAGCTGACCCTTTTTAGCGATCCTCTGCGCCTCACTGGGATTATTCAAGAGGTTTTTAATGACTTGTGCGAGGTGATCAGGAGTGGAGATCTGTATAACGCCATTCTTAGTAACGAGTTGACCTAAAAGAGGCTGAAAATTATCCATGTAAGGGCCGCAAATTGTTGTTTTACCTAAAATGACGGATTCGAAGGGGTTTTGCCCCCCTTTTTTAAGCCAGCATTTCCCCATGATAACGATGTCTGCCACTTGCAACCATTGGGAAAGCTCTCCTGTAGTGTCAATCAAGAGTGCATGGGGATTTAGAGACTTGCCGTCTGGCTCCTTATATTTTGTTCTTTTTATGACGTTATAGCCACAGGATATTAGATCACGAGTTACCTCATCTCTGCGTTCAGCGTGTCTAGGCGCGACGATTAGTCGGAATGGAAGCTCAACTTGCTTTAATGCATTAACAAGGAGAGCTTCTTCTTCTGGATGGGTGCTGGAAAGGAGGATAGAAGGTAAACCTTTACCGAAAGGCTCAAGCAATTTTTGCAGTTCACCATTAGGTTTCTGAGGTTTATCACAGAAGTCAAATTTCAGGCTGCCGACATCATGAATTCGTTCATCTGGGACACCTAAAGTGTGCCAACGATTCACCTGGTTTTCCCCATCTACACAAACCGAGTGAAGGGTTTTTAAGATAGGAGCTACAAGTTTCTTAAAGGTAAGGAAACGCTCGAATGAGCGTGCTGATATTCTACCATTTATGACGCTCACAGGAATATGATGCTTATCAGCATAATGCAGTAAGTTTGGCCATATTTCAGAATCTACGAGAATAATTTTCCTAGGTTTTAGAATTGGAAAAAGTTTCTTTAAGAGAGGAGGAAGATCTAATGGAGCGTAAATTATATGGGTATTTATGATGGACTTAGCGTGCGCGACTTGGTGCCCAGTAGCGGTGGTAACTGCTATAACAGCGAGATAATGAGGGTTTGCCAATTGGCATTCCTTGATGACTTTCAACGCCATTATAGTTTCACCCACGCTGACTGCATGGTAATAGTCAGCTCCTTCATATGCGTTTAGACCTTTATCGTCGTAAATGCCTAAACGCTCTACTAGACCAGTTCCCCAACCTCCGCGTTTGTGCATTTTCCAAATCCATGCCGGCGCGAGAATCATGGACACGAAAAATAGTAAGATTGAATATATGAAACGAAAAACGAACATCACTTTTTATTCTGGAGAGACTTTATTATAACCGAAGAGGGTGAGATGTGCCTTTCCGTATTTCCGTGCGGTTTCTAACTTCCAGTAATCGGGAATAGCCTCTAGATCCTTAGCGGAGAGCTTCTGAGGAGTCTCGATGATGATAAGCGCATTTTCTGAAATAATGCTTGGGAGACGAGAGTGGTTGAGGAGTTTTAAGACCTCACTTCCCAGAAAGTTTTTATCATACGGAGGGTCAGCAAAGACGAGGGAGAATTCTCCTCTGGCTTGCTTCTCTAGAAATTCAATGACGGGGCTGTGCACGATAGAAACATTATCTACGTTTAAATTACGGAGGTTTTTATTAATCACCTTCGCAGCGTGCTTATCTTTTTCTACAGCCATGGCATGGCTTGCACCTCTGCTCACCGCTTCTATAGAAATAGCCCCTGATCCCGCATACAGGTCTAAAACAGAAGCTCCTTCTATAACGTTTTGTAGGATATTAAAGAGAGCTTGACGGGTGCGATCCATCGACGGTCTCGTTACCTCATCTGATACGGAGAGAGACTTTCCTTTCCATTTTCCAGCAATAATTCTCATTCTTCGTTTAATTCCATATTAATGAACCATTTTAAGCGTGAGAGTAAAACCTCAATTGGTGTCCATTGCTCTCCTCCTTCAAAAAGATACTGTAGTTGAAAGTCTTTCTCTGATTTAAGAAAGAAGTCTTTATAAAAGCGATCAGGAAGGTTTAGCGGCGTAATCTTTCTAGCCCCATTTCTAAGGATTAGACCATTACATAAACGTTGATACTCCTCTTTCCAGTGTGGTGATCCTACCATTCGGAAAACCCCGCTGAGTGAGCCATTCATTGAAGAAAAGCCATTGCCAAGAAAAGACAGGTCATCACTTATGAGCTTAAATTTTGGTAAGATAATACGCCCTCTGCCCAATGATAGATCATAACTTCCTTCATCAAAATGGTGCGCTTGCTTATTTCTGAAAAGTAAGTCTATACCGTTAACTTTACCAAAGGATAGAGCTTTATACGACAATGGGTTGATGGCATATCCTTGAGTAAGGAGCTCTATATGAATGGATTCAGTCTCAGTAGACGTCTCTGGAATACTCGAAAGATTCCATTTCTTAGGTGAATCTTGATCGAGATGAGTTTCTAGGAAAAACGGAAGGCTACGATAAAGAGCGAGTTCTCCAGCGAGTGTAAGTTTCAGCCCTTGTAATACATGTTCCGTTTTAGGAAGACGGATTATTCTACCGTTAATATCTAGTGATTGAGTTATATGGAGACTGTAATCATTATCGCCGACTATAATTCGCTTGATAGATAGCTCACCTTTTTGATGAGCGTCATTTGATTTGGTTACGAGGTTAATCCCAGTAATTTTTGAATTTAGCTGAGGGAAGCGTTTCGACGATATTTTGATGGAGGCATTATTTATTAATATTTCAGGGAAGGCATACTTATTCTTTTTAGGCTTTGATCTAGAGATCTGGTCTTTGTTAAGCTTATTTCTAGTCTGCTCATTTGGCTTTCCGACAGGAGGCTTCTTCAGGGGGGGAAGTTCACTCTGGGTAGTTTCTTTTGAGGGAAGTTGGGCAGGGGGATCCTTCTTAATGCCAGGCTTTTTGATGCGTCTAAGTAAAGACTCTAGCTTGAGGTTAATGCTCGGTTCTTCTAGATGAATCTTATCGAGGACAATATCTTGCGTTTTGAGCGTTTTCCATACATTTAAATCTATAAGGATAGAGGGCAACTTTACGAGTTCGTTTGGAGTAAAGGAACAGTCCGTTATTTTTATGCAATCTAATCTGACGGGTAGAATTCTATTATAGGTTATCTCTTTCCCAATTATACTTTTGACTTTTTTATTAAATAAATTTTTCCCAATCGGTAGATTTATAAAAGCAATCGCAATTGCGCCTAATAAAAATGCGATAGAAACGAGAAGTAAGGCAAGTTTGAAAAAACTGCTTAAGTGGAGAGTTCTCACTGCTTGTCGCAAATGGGTTACTTTTGGATCGGGAATTGAATAATGATGCGGCGGTCATATAAGTTCCGCCCCGTATTCGATACTTCTTTTAAACGGTAGACAATGTAACCTATCGCCTCATTAGCTTTTTTTCCTATGGCAAAGTTTTCCATCGTTTTAGAGATGGTAGTCTCAGATTCGTGTTTCCATTCCTGCCCCGCCCAAGAGCCAAGAAGGCTTTCCTTATCTCCTTTAATATCTTGAATTTGCTTCATAAGCCCATTGGGCGACTTAAGTTGATTTTTCTCTTCATCATATCGCAAGGATGAAATCGGAAAACCTGGACCAGTAGCACTGATCATCCAATCTCCATCAGCGGATTTCTCTAATCTAAGCGCTACGGGCTGAGAGGGTTTAAATAAACGCTTAGCCCATATAGTTTTATACTGGGCATATTCTTTTTTCGTGAGCCCTAAATTTTCGTGAAAAGGGAGGGGAACACCGGGCTTGGAATTTTTACTAAATTCCTCAAACCATTTTTGATTTTTAAGAGCTGCTGCTTCAACCTTTTTTACATATGGTTCTATTTCTTGAGGGGGTAAGACCATCCCAGACTGCCCTTTAACGAAGCCATCTACAGGAAGATATCGCGTGAATATTTCTGGCTCTGAAAATAAAGGGGAGGCGAGCAATCCAAAAAATATAAAGCCCTCAATAAGATGTTTATTCTTTCTCATTATTAGTAGTGTCTTTTGCTTTTAAGTTTCTTGTTTGCACGTAGGAGCGTAAGATTAACCCCGCTCCGCTAGCCATCATCCCTAAGATTATGACCATATGGCTGACCTTTAAATTCACCATGAATTGCGTTCTGGAAATGACTTCTACGATGATGAAGATGAGCCCTACTCCAGCGACCCACCAAGCCCATTTTTTAGTGGCGTCAAAGAAGAGGATTACAATCCCCAAGAAAAAAGGAGTAAAAATGAGAGCGTTTGATACCGTGCCCGCCATTCCACCACCACCTCTTCTACTGATGAGACCAGAGATGACGCCGGCGTTACCTGCAGTTACACGCACTGAATCTAAAAATAAGTAAGCCCCGAAGCCTAAGAGAAAAATCCCTAGTCCCCATATAAATAAAGCCTCTCCACCTTTTGTTCCGCCAGGTTCCATATAATTTATTTATTTCAAATACTTACTAAGCACAAGTAAACACGTATTTAATCTATTTCGGTACCTTTAAATAGCAATTTTGAATTTGCTCTGTATCACCTCTCAAAAAGAAGGTGCACCTCTGAAGTCACTTTCCAACGGTCATCCTGCGCTCATTACTTTTACGAGCGGAAGCACAGGCTTACCGAAAGCGGAGTGCCGTTCACACGGGGGAATCATATAGGAGCATTACGCCATTTTAAAAAGTCCTGAAGGAAAAACGATCTGTCCTTTTTGCATCGAAACCGTGGCGATGACGCAGAGAGAAGTGAAAGCCTTTGCGGTGGTGGCTCATAAAAATAAAATCACCTTTTGCTATGAAGGAGACGTAAAGCTAGACCAGCTCAAGCACCTGAACTCTCCCCTAGGAATGGAACACTACATCCACCTAGAAAAAATCCCTATGGACTCACGCCATAATGCGAAAGTGGATTATCCTAAATTAAGGCGGAAGCTTGAGAACAGCTGAAACTCAGTTTTGAGAAGTAACTGCACGAAATTCTCTTTATTTTTAGCATCATTTTTGCCAAGACCTTTTTTATATGGCTCAGATTAAAACTCTCAATGGCTTTAGAGACTTCACTCCCGATGATTGTTCCGTTCGCAATTACATTTTTTCGACTTGGCGAGAGGTGGCAAGACGTTTCGGTTTTCTCGAGTATGAAGTGCCTGTTTTAGAGTCTACCGAGCTGTATCTAAAAAAGTCGGGGGGGGAAATCGCGGGTCAGTTATTTCGGTTTGAAGACCAGGGCGGGCGAGATGTATCTCTGCGACCAGAGGTGACGCCTTCTTTAGCGAGGCTCGTAGCCGCTCGTCAGCGAGAATTCCAGAAGCCGATGAAGTGGTTCCAGATGGGGCAATGCTTTCGCTATGAACGCCCCCAAAAGGGACGATTACGTGAGTTTTATCAATATAATGTAGATCTTGTTGGAGAGGGTTCTCTAGAGGCGGATATAGAGCTGATCGCACTATCGATAGAAGTGATGCGAGAATTTGGATTTCAACAAGGGGATTTCATTGTGCGCTTATCTCACCGCGGCGCATGGCAAGGTTTTTGTGAAAAGTATGGGTTGGTAGGGGAGCAAGCAACAGACTTCATGAGTATTATTGATAAATGGGAAAAGCTGAATGATGAAAAGCTAGCGGAGCAGTTGAGCCCGATGGGAATTAATAAAGATACGGTGCAATCTTTTATGAATGAAGGAGCAGATGGAAATCAGGACTTAGAGTATATTTTAGCAGGACTAAAGGCGAGAAGCCTTGAGCATTATGTAAAGGTAGATTTAGCAATCGTACGTGGGTTAGCCTATTACACGGGGACTGTTTTTGAGGTATTTGATCTGAAGCATAATATGCGCTCTGTTGCCGGTGGTGGACGTTATGATGATCTCATTAAGACACTTTCTGACGGGGCTGTAGACTTGCCTGTGATTGGTTTTGGGATGGGAGATGTAGTTCTGAGAAACCTGATTCAGGAAACTCCCCGAGCTCTCATTAAAATGGAAGGGAGCATTCGCCAAGATGCACCGTGTGATGTCTTCCTTGTCATTGCTGATGAGGAAAAGAGAGCCCAAGCTGGTATGGTGGCGACTTCTCTTCGCGACGCCGGAATTAAAACAGACTTCCCCTTATCAAGTATGAAAATAGGAAAACAATTCCAGCGCGCTGAGCAGCTCCATGCAAGGCTGGCAGTAGTGATAGGGGCTGAGTTCCCAACGATACAAGTGAAGAATCTTAATGAAAGAACAGAGCAAACATTGCAATATGATGATTACGTAGCTGAGGACATAAAGGCTATGTTAGCAACCTTTGATACTGGAATTTTGGCATAAAAAATGCGAAGAGATATTGATTTATTTGTGGTTATGATGTAAACTCTGCAGATTTCTCACTGATAGCTTGGATGCTCAGAAGTTACTTCCAGCACACAAATTTATCTACAGCTCAATAAAACAACAACAACTAAGCATAACTAATAATGAAAAAATTCTATTCTATCCTACTCGCTCTTACTTTAATAGGGGCTGCAGAACCATACTCTACCGCATCTCCAGAGCAAGTTGATGCGCGTGTAGAAGACTCTAAAAAAAGGCTTGAACAAACTGAAGGAGGAAAACTTCTTTGGGAGTCTATAAAAGCTCATGGGGGACAAAAGCAGTGGTTTTCAAACGGGCTCTTCTTCTTTCGTTGGACGTATCACATGGATGATGCTGGTTTAACTAAAGACACAAGTCAGACGATCGATACCTGGTCAGCAAGAGCGAGGCATGAGGGACACGGAGATCTAGAGGGCATTACCTTTGGCTGGGACGGAAAAAAAGCCTGGATCAGTCCAGAAGATGCTGATTTAGGGTTTCCTGCTAGTTTTTGGGCACTAACTCCATATTATTTTGTAGGCGTCCCTCATGTCCTTGCCGACCCAGGTACAATTCACGAAAAACTTGCAGATCAGATTAGCTTAGATGGTAATAACTATGATCAAGTAAAGGTGACATATAAGTCTGGCACAGGGGAAAGCCCAGATGATTATTACATCACTCTGATAGATCCGCAGACTAAGCTGGTTAAAGGCGTGCGCTACATCGTAACCAGCCCTCTTGTGTTAAAGGGGAGAAAGCCAGTTGAAAAACTTCTTACCTATGAGGGTTGGCATAAAGTCTCAGGTATATTCTTACCTAAGAGTCATCGCACTTTCGTCATGGATGGAGATATTATAGGTAAGCAAATTAGAAGTGCAGAGGTGTCAGATGCTAGATTTTTGGGAGAACAAAAAATCTCTTTTGAACACAAATAAATACTTATCTAAATGAAATGAGTAGTAAGTAATAGCTACCAATCTATTTTTTTAAGGGGAATTCTGGAAACTAAGTTTAAACGATTTACGAGCATTTTGGCAGAGGGCAAAGAATGAGGCAGGAGTAATGCGTGCATTGCGACTAACGAATGATAAAGCCTTCTGTTATAAAGGAAAAGTAACCCCAAAGGGCAAAAACACATTCCCTTTTTTAAAGACATTAGAATATCAAGAGATTTTATATTGATCGTAAAAGATAGTTTCCAGAAGTTCCCTTAAGGGAAAGAATCCCCTTTTGAGGAATTCTTCAGCATAATTAGGCTTAAGCAAATTGGCTTAAGAATCTTTTATCATTCTCAATAAGAAGTCGAATGTCACGGATGCCATATTTAATCATGGCAAGACGATCGATTCCCATCCCGAAAGCAAAGCCAGTCACTTTTTCTGGGTTTAAGAGGTCATCTTTACGCTGTTTATTAATAGCTGAAAAGACGGCGGGATCTACCATTCCACATCCTGCGACTTCTACCCACTTTGGTTTTTGACCTTTTGCATGAAGCATAATGTCTATCTCAAAGCTAGGTTCTGTAAATGGGAAGAAGTGTGGACGAAAACGAATTTCAGTATCTTCCCCGAAGAGGCATTGGAAGAAGTATTCTAGCGTTCCTTTTAAATCTCCTAAATTCACATCCTCTGCTACATAGAGCCCTTCTAGCTGATTAAACACCGAAAGGTGTGTGGCGTCTATTTCATCACGGCGGTAAGCAGAGCCTGGCGCTATGATACGGATTGGAGGAACTGCTTTTTCCATGGTGCGCACTTGGACGCTGGATGTATGCGTCCGGAGAAGCTTGCCACTATTGAAGTAGAAGGTGTCCTTCTCATTTCTAGCGGGGTGGTCTAGCGGCGTGTTTAAGGCATCAAAGCAGTGAAACTCCGTCTCTATCTCAGGACCATCAGCTATAGAAAACCCTAGGCGTCTAAGTATTTGGATCGCTTCATCTTTAACAATAGTCAGAGGGTGGAGCGTCGCTTGCGGTGTTGGGTAAGCTGGTAAAGTGAGATCAATACTCGCTACGGATGCGGCATCAGCTTCATTCTGAAGGATACTGAGCTTTTCTTCTAAAGCGGAGTTAATGGCATTACGCGCTTCATTGAGAAGTTGACCAAAGGCTTTCTTCTCCTCGTTAGGGATGGTCTTCATGAGCGCTTGCGCTACGGTCAGCTTTCCTTTTTTCCCTAGAAAAGAAATTTTCTGTTCATCCAATGACTGAAGAGAATCTACTCTAGAAATCGCAGCTAAGGCCTCTGTTTTTATGTCCTGAACGTCTTGTGACATGCATGCTTGCTAGGCTGATATTTCTATAATGGCAATGAAAAGGTCATGCGACACGATTTTTTCTTTTAGGAATCTCATTTTGGTGGTGTTATATTGGACTAATATGAGAGCAATGCATTGGATAATCATAGTATTTCTCATTTTACCCTTGGTGGGAAAAGAGGCGTATTGGCAAGTCGTTGCGGAGGGATACGAAAGACCAGTGGATGTAAAGCCCCTGCCTAAGCTAAATGGGGAGAAATTATTCTTTGTTTTGGAGCAAGGCGGGCGACTCTTTTTGACCGATTTTTCTCAAAGAAAAGATGAGGTCTTAGACTGGTCTAAGAAGGTGACAAGGAGAGCGAATGAACAGGGTTTTCTCTGTTTAGCACTAGCTCCTGATTTTAATAGGACGGGTAGAGCTTATTTTAATATTAACAATAAAAGGGGCGATACGGAAATTTGGCGATATACCTTTGATTTAAATAATCTTTCTCAAGCGTCTATAAAGCCCGAACTTCTCTCATCATTTAAGCAACCGTATAAAAACCACAATGGTGGCTGGTTAGGCTTTGGACCAGACGGAATGCTTTATATAGCAACTGGTGACGGGGGATCTAAGAATGATCCGAAAAATCACGCGCAAAACCTTAACTCTTACTTAGGCAAGATATTACGCATCGATGTTTCTGGAGAAACAGGATACCGTATTCCTCATAATAACCCTTTTGTTGATTTGCCCCAGGTTAAGCCTGAGGTTTTTGCTTATGGTCTTAGAAACCCTTGGCGATGCGCATGGCATAATGATCTCCTAATTATGGGCGATGTGGGGCAATACCACTTTGAAGAAGTCAATGCGGTGAAGATAAAGGATTTGCGCGGTGGCAACTTTGGTTGGCGATTAAGAGAAGGTGAGGTAGCTACACCACAAAAAAAGGTCGGAGGAAACGCACCATCAGGAGAAATTAAACCTATTTTGGTCTATCCGCATGCAACGAGCGAGCAACTGGGTGGGATGTCTATTACGGGAGGAGTGTATTATGATGGAAAAATACAAGAATACGCTGGAAGATACTTTTTTGCGGATTATGTGTTACCTCGCATTTGGTCTATAAAGCTCTCAAAAGGAGGTTCCGCTGATATACAGATACATGAAATGAAAGCAAAGCCAAATAACAAAAGCGTCGGATCCATTTCATCATTCTCATTAGGCCATGATGGAGAGCTTTACCTTATCTCTTTAAGAGGAGAAATTTATAGGCTATCAAAATGAATACCATTTTAAACGATTTACTTTGATTTAATACCGATTTTTAAAAGCAAAGAAAACTCTCTATGATGAGAAGCATAGCAGAAAATATAAAATGAAAACGCCAAAAATTTTAAACTTAGAAGAGCTCCCAAACGAGCCGCATATTTTATTACCTAGCCGTTTGAATGGTGATGAGCTGACATTTCTCATCATTGCTTTATCGGATCGGAATCTCACAATTCTGGTAGAGGAAGGGAATGAGATACATGAGGATTTAAAAGAAGCAGTTAAGGCTAACTCTCTAGACGGGGTCTCATTTTCTGCAGAGGATTCATATCTGTCAGATGTCGGCAGAAGCTTGGAAAGTAGGCTCGGCGAAAAAGGGGTGGCACTTTTTTTACCACCAAGAGCGAACACTTCAAACGGTAATCCTCTTGATGTTCCTCATCAAACGTTGAAAGGGCTTTGCGAATTAGAGCTTCCTCTGGCGACTCTTTCTGTCCACCGCCCAGAGGAGCATCGTTTAAGGGTAGATGACCTATCAGATGAGCCGCCTGTGATTATGAGCATTGGTAAGGCTATGCGTTCTGATACTCTAAGTGTTTCTAACATTATCCAAGAAATGTTGATCGGCAGTGAGAAAGCGTTTTCATCACGAGACTTTCTAAAAGGTTCACTTCCCGCTTTTTTACTGAAGTCTCTACATAAAAACGGGAAAAATAGCCGCGTTTTCGACGGTAATGATGACTCAGAACTTACTTATCATAAAATCCTCGCCGCGTCTTTAGCATTATCAGACTATATATTGAGTCATACGACTAAGCGCCGGGTGGGGATTATTCTGCCTCCTGGAAAAGGAGGGCTGATCACAAACCTCGCGGTCTTGTTCTCAGGGAAAGTGCCTGTAAATCTGAATTTCACGTCATCAAAGGCTGCTATTAAAAGCTCTATTAAGCAGGCAGATATAGACCTTTTTATTACCGCACAGCTTGTAATGGAAAAGATACCAAGCTTTCCCTGGCCAGAAAGGGAAGAATTGGTTCTCTTAGATGCTCTTACTCCTAAGCTCAAGCCCGCTGTACTTAAATGGGTGCTAAAGCTGAAAATTTCTTCACCTGAGGGGATTATTAAAAAGAGAGGGTTAGAGAAGAGGAATGATGGGGATGAAGCGATACTGCTTTTCACATCTGGGTCATCTGGATTGCCTAAAGGAGTGCCTCTATCTCATAGGAATGTCTTAGCTAATATTTGTCAGTTCGGGACGAGGCTCAATTATTCTAATGGAACTAAGATTTTGGGATGTCTCCCTCTTTTTCACTCCTTCGGGAGCACTGTTTGTATGTTTTTCCCTCTTATGGAGTGCTTAGATTTAGTCACCTATCCTAATCCTCTAGATGTAAAAAGGATTGGCGAGCTCATCAGTAAGCATGAGGTTACCTTACTTACCGCTACTCCTACCTTTTTGAGAGGGTATCTACGGAGAATAGAGCCTGAGCAACTTAAGAGCTTAAAGTATGTTATCACAGGAGCAGAAAAATTACCTCAAGACGTCGCCAATCATTTTGAAAAACGTTTCGGGATTAAACCGTTGGAAGGATATGGACTGACGGAGACCTCACCTGCTTCTCACTTGAGTATTCCATCTAATGAAGAAAAGGAAGGGATGGTGACATTAAAGACAGAAAAGCAGGGGACAGTGGGCATGCCGCTTGTAGGAATGGCGATGCGCCTGGTAGACCCGATGACTGGCGTAGATGTGCCTCTTAGCTCCTCCGGATGCCTATTATTAAAAGGAGCAAATATCTTTAACGGGTATTTAGATATGCCTGAAGTGAATGATAAGATCTTTTATGACGGATGGTTTAATACTGGAGATATAGGAAGAGTAGATGATGAGGGTTTCTTAAAGATAGAAGGGCGTCTTTCTCGATTCTCAAAAATAGCAGGAGAGATGGTTTCTCATGAATCTGTAGAAGATGCGATTTCCAAGGTACTTAATACTGATGACCAAGAGGAAAGGAAATTCGCAATCGTCGGGATGCCCTGTGAGAAAAAGGGAGAAAAATTAATCCTCTTAAGCAGTATTCCTGAAGATGACGCAGACGTATTTATTAATGACCTAAAGAAAAAGCTAATCCAAGCAGAGATACCTTCGCTTTGGTGCCCTAAAAAAATGCTTCCCACTTCTAAAATTCCCATGCTTGGAAGCGGCAAACTAGATATTGCCCAGTGTCGAAAAATTGTGGAAGGCGCGATGAATTAAACGAAAAGGCAAAAATACCAAAAATTGCCTGACTCTGATACGCAAAGTGTAAAGAAGCAATTCGCTAGGGTCATGGATAAAAGACTAATAATATTAATAGGTTCAATTGTACAAACTTCGTGTATGTTTGATAATTACAGCAAAGCATATGTAACAGGTCCAAATAGAGTTCAGCAAGATTTAGGAAAAATAGAGACTCTTAATGAAAAGTCAAAGCAAGGAAATGCCCAAGCTTCTTATGAATTATCGAAAATATATGGATTCACCTTTAAAGACGAAGAGAAAATGAGGGAGTATTTATATTTGGCTAAAAAACAGGGTCCAAAATTGGCAAAAGAAACAATAATTGATATTTACGGGGGAGAATAATTAAGCGTTTCAGGTAAAGAATCTTGGCTTTTTGTGGTGGGTTGAATAGTGATCTTTATTTCTTGTGTCAGGAGTTGCCTAGGCAAAGCGTGTAAGAATGAGGAAGCGGTTAATTATTTGGTGGTAGGTGGAAAGTATGGGAGCTAAATGATTTCCAATTTTGTTGTTGTGTAAGTCTTCTGCTATTTTAACTCTTTGGTATGCACGATTATGTGAAATGGGGAAAGAAAGTCCTAGAGATTGAAAAAAATGCCCTCTGCCATGTTTCCGAGCGGTTGTGTGATAGCTTTGTAGGGGCGGCAGAGACCTGTTTAGAAACGCTGAGTAAAAAAGGTAAAATCGTGGTTATCGGAGTCGGCAAGTCAGGTAATATAGGCATTAAGATAGCGGCGACCTTAAATTCTACAGGCTCAACTGCGGTCGTTCTGGACTCACAGAACGCGCTGCATGGTGATTTAGGCTTGATATCTGAGGAGGACACGGTGCTCGCCATGTCTTACTCTGGCGAGACGCAAGAACTCCTTACGCTTCTTCCGCATATTAAGTTCCAAGGAGTGAAAATTATCGCTCTCACCCGTGCTCCAGAATCGACGTTAGGTAAAAATGCTGACTATGTCATCGATTCTAGTGTGGAAGAAGAAGCGTGTCCTTTAAAGCTTGCTCCGACGGCATCATCAACAGCTATGCTTGCGCTAGGGGATGCCCTTGCCATGGTTTTATTACAAGCGAGAGGTTTCACTTCTGAAGACTTTGCTAAATATCACCCTGGCGGTGCGCTGGGAATGGCTCTTCTCACACGGACAGAAGACATCATGCGTAAAGGGGAGAACGTCCCTACCGTGAAGAGGGAGAGTCTCGTGAGAGATGCTCTCAGCTTAATGTCTAAAAAGCGAGCAGGAGCATGTGTGATCGTGAGTAAGGACAATGAACTTGAAGGCATTTTAACGCATGGAGATTTCATAAGAGCCTATCAAGCTGACGCGAATATCGGTGATAAGGCAATTCAGGAAGTGATGACGGAGAACCCAATCTTCGTTGAAAGCCACCTATTGGCAGTGGAGGCAGTGAAAATCCTCCGAGAAAGAAGGATAGATGACTTAGTGGTCATAAACTCTGAAGGAAAAGTGGTGGGACTGATAGACTCACAAGATTTAGCTCGGCATAATATCCTGTAGCGTAATTCTGGTAACCACCATTAATTTGCCTAAAAAAAGAAAAGCGAATTACTCTGGGCTCCAACCTACAAAGGGGTGGGTCGCAAGGAATTATACATTTTTCAGGCATCGCATCATTCCACAGATATTTCGCAAACCCTTAGGCATTCCTAAGAAGCCAAATTTACAACCTCCTGAGAGAGGTTCGGTAAGGACTACATGGATTGGACATGCTTCTTTTTATATTGAGTTTCATGATTACTCACTACTCATAGACCCTGTTTGGGGAACATGGTTAGGCTTTGTGAGGCGGCAGCAAATGCCAGGGCTATGTCTGGAGTCTTTACCTACTGTGGATTTGGTTTTAATTTCACACGCTCATGTGGATCACCTACACCGTCATACCTTACGTCAGGTGAATTCACACCATGGGATTATTGTAGCTAATGGTAGTGGTGATCTTGTGAAAGGGCTTGGTTTTAGTGAAATTCAAGAAGTAAAAGCATGGGAGGAAAGAGAGGTGGAAGGAATGAAAATCACCCACACACCTAGTCACCACTGGGGGGCACGATATGGAACAGATACTCACCGTGATTACGGAGGGTATTTGATCGAGTATGATGGAATCACTGTATATCATGCTGGGGATAGTGCATATTTTGACGGATTTAGTGAAATCAAGGAGAAGTGCGGAACGGCAATAGATGTCGCGATCTTACCGATTGGTGCTTATGATGCACCCAGTGGAAGAAATGTGCATATGTCTCCAGAGGAAGCCTTGGATGCCTTTAATGATCTAGGCGCGAAGATAATGATTCCGATGCATCACGATACCTTTCCTCTAGGAAATGAAGCGACGGGAGAGGCTAAGGAACGACTCGCTAACCAAGCGGAGAAGCTTTCGATTCAAGAGAAGGTGAAAATCTTAGAAACAGGCGATCACTTCACTTGGAAGCTTTGAGCGATCATTTGAAAACTGCTCTTAGCGTCGGCTATGCTTTTCCGTGACAGTCTTATAACGGATAATTCCATCAGCAATGGCACTAGCCATAGATGTTAGGTAACGATCATCATTGATTTTTCTCGCTTCACTAGAGTTGCTCATAAAGCCTCCTTCAAAGAGAATAGCGGGATGGCGTACTCCAGTGAGAACGGTGAATCTGGCTCTACGGATTCCACGGTCTTTCGCGCCAAGTTTCCTTATTGCTTGTCCGTGGACAGCAGTAGCAAGTGCGATGTTCATGTAGTCTTGTGAATTTCCCGTTCTTATTTGAAGGTCGCTAGATTTTAGACCTCTTCCGTAATGTGCTACTCCTGGAGGAGAGAGAGAGAATGTCTCTATACCGTCTGCTCGGCCTGCGCCACCTGCGTTAAAGTGGAGGCTGATAAAAATGGCGTCTTGGTAACGGTTTGCGATTGCTACGCGCTGTTGTAATGAGGGGTAAGAATCACCTGGGCGGGTCATGACTACCTTAAAGCCAACCTTTTCTAGAAGGACCTTCACTTTTCTTGCTAAAGATAATGTATAGGTTTTCTCCTGACCGTAGTGGTTTACTGTTCCCGGTTCATAACCACCGTGACCAGGATCTAAGATGACAGTTTTTAACGTGCGCCCATTGTTAATATGGGAAGGGCGGAGGATGGGGTGAATGAGCTTTACCCAATCAATCTGAGAGATAAGAATTTTCCCACTTTTAGCGACTACGGGATAAGAGAAGTGGAATTTAAGGTTGTTAATGAAGATTTCTTGAGAGCCGATGATGAAATCAATATTCACGCCTTTCAACACGGAGGCATAACGGATTTTATTTGATGCCTTATACTCTTTTTTAAATTTGTATTCTTTATAAAAACTTGGGATTTGAGCAGCATCTACGTATTTTTGATTCAAATGCACGATTGTATCCCATTCTGCGAAAGCAGGAATGACACTTATGATGAAAATCAAAAGTGCAGTGAGATGCTTTTGAGGTGAATAAGGCATTTGAGTAAGAATCTATTTTTCAGTAAGGACAGATTCGTAGTTCGACAAGGAAAAGGTTTGCTCTGCTTAATGATTTTTCATTTTCTCATGTAAGTTGAAAATATGAGCGCTGCTTCCCAAGAGATTATTCTAAAAAATGTGAGAAGTTGTTATTCATCTAAGCGAGAAGCATCCTTTTTTTCTATTCCTGAGTTTACCTTGGAGAAGGGAGCGCAGCTTGCGCTGCTGGGGAAAAGTGGAAGTGGTAAATCTACGCTATTACATCTCATAGCTGGTCTCATTCCAGTGAAGGCGGGGCGAGCAAGGGTGTGTGGTGAGGAACTGATGGGGATGAAGGAGCATGCAAGGGATTTGGTAAGAAGAGAGCATATCGGACTCGTTTTCCAGACCTATCAGCTTCTTGATGAGTTTACTGTGATTGAAAATGTGCTCATGGGTAGCTTTTTCTCTGGAGTTAAGAAAGAAGCGGAAGGAGAGGCTAAAACGCTTTTATCGAAAGTAGGTTTAGAGAACTACGCTTCACGTTTCCCATCCGAACTCAGTGTTGGGCAGCGTCAGCGAGTAGCGATCGTCCGAGCCTTAATTAAAAGGCCAGCATTAATTTTAGCGGATGAGCCGACAGGGGCGCTAGATAGAGAGACAGGGTATCAAGTAAGCGCGCTTTTGAAAGATTTAGCAAAGGAGCAGGGAAGTAGTATGATCTTTGTGACACATGATGAGGAACTGGCATCTACTTTTCCATCTCAAGCACAAGTCACAGATCTGATCAGGTGGGAAAAGGGGGATCCAGTATGAGCTCATTATTTAAAATCTCTTGGAGAATGTTATGGTCTCGGAAATGGATCACATTTGCGACTCTCTTCGCGCTCATTCTCCCCACCGCTTTAGCAGTTATTCTAGTGGTAGTTAGGTATCAAACAGAAGGAGCGTTAAAGAAAGATGCTGGTCAAATTGATTTGGTAGTAGGAGCTAAGGGTGGGGCGATGCAACTCGTTCTGAGTTCACTGTATCATCTGGGTATGCCAACTGGTAACATTCTTTACGAGAACTATGAGACACTTAAGGAGGATCAGCGCGTGAAGGCAGCTGTTCCCATCGGGCTGGGAGATAATTATGACGGATATCGCATCGTAGGGACAGAGAGCGCATTGTTTGATTTAAAGGATCACGCGGGAACGCAGATGCTTAATTTCAGAGAAGGAGAGGCGTTTACCGCAGATACCTTTGAGGCAGTGATTGGGGCGCAAGTGGCGGACTTATCGGGCTTAGGGCTGGGTGCCACTTTTCACGGAACACACGGGCTTCTGAGAGTGCCTGGGGCAGAGCTTCATACTGACTTTACTTACCGAGTGGTGGGAGTACTAGAGCCGACCGGCAGCGCGAAAGATCGCGCCATTTTCGTGCCCATCTCTGCGGTATGGAAGGTTCACCATGCGGAGGAGTCTGTGCATCAAGTTTTTAAAGGGGCGCAGCCAATCGTAAAAGAGGTGACGGCGGTTTTAGTGCAATTAGAGTCTGCGGGGCTAAGGCTTTGGATGCTAGATGAACTGAAAAAGAAGCCGAATCTTATGGCGGCGGTTCCCATCAATGAAGTTCTCGCGATGTCTCAGATATATCTCGCCCCATTTCAGAAGATGCTTTTTCTTATTACGATAGGCGTCGTCATTGTATCCTGTCTCGTTATTTTACTAGCTCTTTACCAAGCGATTGAGCGACGGGAGAAAAGCTTACTGACGCTTAGAAGCCTGGGGGCTAAGAGATCAGAGATTAGCTTAATCCTCTTTTATGAATTAGCTTTTCTGATTTGCTCTGGTGTGATTCTGGGGGGCGTTATTGGTCATTTGGTCGTGCAGGTTCTCTCAGGCATCATCTACCAAAAAACAGGTCTTATTCTCCATGCATGGAGCCTCGCACCGGGGGAGCTTCCTATCCTAGGAGGAATTGCAGGAATCCTTTTCCTTATCGGGCTCTTTCCGATTTTTAGTATTTACCGGAAAACTGTTGTTTAAATTATTAGGAGGGCATGATTTTTTTAAAGTTCTATATCTACATACCTTACCCGTGCTACAGAAAAGGCTTTTTATCAAAAAGCCCCTACCTTATATAAAAACGGCAGGGGCGATTCGATGAATAGCCTTTAATCAATGCTCTTGCTTACGCTCAAGGTAGATAAGCCACTCATAAAGCTTGGATTGAAACCATATCCATTTGTGGATCTTGATATCGCTTTATGGATTTCCACCAACGGCAAGGAAGAGATTCACTTGGTTTTGCAGTCGTTCATTCTGAATACGAATGAGTGAGGAGCGCGCATTTACCGCTCTGCGCTGGGACTCAAGCACAGAGAG
Organism: uncultured Verrucomicrobiales bacterium; assembly: GCA_938008215.1. Taxonomy (GTDB): domain Bacteria; phylum Verrucomicrobiota; class Verrucomicrobiia; order Verrucomicrobiales; family Akkermansiaceae; genus WTJZ01. Next base: position 57,613 of record CALLLS010000004.1, read on the forward strand.
AATTCGCGCATTGGCAAGACCAGAGGAATAGTCGCGCTGGGCTTGAGCTTCCGCAAGGGTTGTGATACGCACTTCTTTTTTAAGCAACTCTGCTTGTTCTGCAATTGCTTTATCTGCCATCAGTGCAAACTCTACTTCTTGAAAAGCGATTAAAGCGGCGTTAGAGTAGCGTTGGATAGCGATTTTGTGTTGAATGAGAGCTTGGGAGATAGCTGCTTTTCTCTCTCCGCCGTCAACGAGAGGCTGAGAAAGGGAGCTAGCGACAGACCACGCAAGAAAAGTGGGGTTCAGAAGTTCTGTGATTGAAACGGAGGAATCACTCACACGCCCTGAAAGTGAGATGCTAGGGAGTAAAGCTTTTTGGCGTATATCTACTTCTTTTACTAAGCTTGCGAGCTGTGCTCGTGAGGCAATAAGGTCAGGGCGTTGTTCTATGACGCCTTGTGGAAGTGTATTAGGTAATGATGAGATGGGTGAGGGGAGCTCTTGCTTAGAGAAGAGGCTTCCATCGGGGTATCGACCTAGAAGTATTTGCAGGGCTTGTGATGTGCGCGCAAGATTAAGCTTGGCCTCAGAGACGTTGCGCTGAGCAGAAGTGACGTTGTTTCGCCCAAACTGGACATCAAGAGCATCTACTCCCGGGATGCCGGCTTTATAGTTTCGCTCAATGATGCGCAGGCTTTTATTGAAGTTGTGGAGGGTCTCTTCTGTGAGGTTGAGAGACTCTCGTGCGGAAAGGAGATTAAAGTAAGCGCTGGTCACGGTGCCAGCTAAGGAAAGCCTAGCCGAGAAGTAGTCCGCTTTTGCTGCGGTAGTATCGAGCCTTGCTTGCTCTCTTTGATCCTTTAAGCGTCCCCAAAGATCTGCCTCCCATCCTGTACTAAAAGAAAGCGAGAGCGGGGTGGATTCATTAATGTCGCCATAATCGTTAGAGCCAGAATTTGTGATAGATGCGCCTCCATTTAAATTTGGTCTTTGACGCGCCTTAGTGATGATCTCCAATGCTTTTAGCTGATCTATTCTCAGAGCGGTAGCTTTCAAAGAGTAATTATTCTCTAAAGCCTCGTTTACTAATGAAGTGAGGGAAGAATCCTTGAATTTCTTTACCCAGTTATGTGCATCACTTCCATTGTTTAGGCGCGTGACCCAAGTGCTAGGAATGGGGATGTCTTCAGAGTCTTGTTTTATCTTAGGAAATAACGGAGAGAGAGCTCCGCAACTTGAGAGTAGCGGAATCAAAAAGAGAACTTTAATATAATTGTTGGGCACGAAGACTTAAAGGCAAGATTATGATTTCATGATTTCGCCATATTTTCAACGTGTCAAGCAGTCCATTTCTTAAGCTCAAACGAAAAAGCCACAGTGAAATACTGTGGCTTTCTTAAAATTATTGTATAGTTAGCTCTAAACCGTCGCTACGGCTTCTTTAGCAGAGGCGAGAGCGAAGTCTCGGTTAAGCTTGGAGATGTTGTCAGCCGAGATAAGCTTAGGACATGCTGCTTCACATTCGTATTGATTTGTACAGTTGCCAAAGCCTTCTTCATCCATTTGACGCACCATTGCGAGGACACGCTTGTCTTTCTCTGGTTGACCCTGAGGAAGAGTATTCAAGTGAGACGCTTTAGCGGAGACGAAGAGCATAGCCGAAGAGTTCTTACAAGATGCGACACAAGCACCGCAACCTATACAGGTAGCAGCATCGAATGCCCAGTCAGCTTGATCTTTAGGAATAGGAACAGAGTTTGCATCTGGAGCAGATCCCGTGCGAACGTCAATGTATCCACCTGCCGCAATGATATTATCAAAAGATGTTCTATCGACGATGAGATCTTTCATTACAGGGAAGGCATTTGCGCGGAAAGGCTCTATCCATATAGTGTCTCCATCATTGAATTTACGCATGTGAACCTGACATGTTGTCACACCCTCTTCCTTAGAATGAGGAACACCGTTAATGGTGAGAGAACACATTCCACAGATTCCTTCGCGACAGTCATGATCAAAGTGAATGGGGTCTGCGCCTTCTTCAAGGATCTCTTGGTTTACAATATCAAGCATCTCTAGAAAAGAGGCCTCCGTTGGAATACCGTTCGCTTTACGAGTCTCTATCCAGCCATCATTATCAGGAGACGGCTGACGCCAGATTTTGAGAGTTAAGTTAAGTTTAGCCATTTGTTTTGAGATTATGCGTATGAACGGATTGCGAGTTTTACGTTCTCGTATTCGAGAACTTCTTTATGGAGAGCAGGGGTTTGGTTATACCCTCTGTATTCCCAAGCAGAAACGTAACAGAAATTGTCATCATCACGAAGTGCTTCTCCTGGTTGAGTTTTACCTGATTTTACTTCAGGAGAATCTTCAGTGAATTGGTATTCACCACGGAAGTGTCCGCCACAAGATTCTTCACGATCAAGAGCATCCTCATAGAGCATTTCTGCAAACTCAAGGAAGTCAGCAACACGCATCGCTTTCTCTAGCTCCATATTAATACTTTCAGCTGTTCCTGGAATACGAACATCATTGTAGAACTCTTCACGAAGCGCCTTAATTTTTGTTATCGCTTCTTCTAAACCTTCTTTTCGGCGATCCATTCCACATTTATCCCATGTGAGTAGACCCATTTCACGGTGGAAGTGATCAACAGTCTTTGTCCCTTGAATGGACATAAGTTTATTGATGCTGTCACTTACCGCTTTTTCTGCCTCAGTAAATTCAGGGTGGTCAATCGTTACTGATCCTGGTTTTTGTGTCGCTAAGTAGTTAGCAATGGTTGTCGGAATAACAAAGTATCCATCAGCAAGACCTTGCATGAGAGCGGATGCTCCAAGGCGGTTTGCTCCGTGGTCAGAGAAGTTTGCTTCTCCGAGGACGTGTAGTCCAGTGAGATTTGATTGGAGATTGTAGTCCACCCAAAGTCCACCCATTGTATAGTGAACAGCAGGGTAAATCATCATTGGCTCTTTGTATGGATTTGTGCCTGCGATCTTCTCATACATCTGAAAGAGGTTTCCATAGCGAGCGCGGATCGCATCTTCTCCAAGGCGTTCGATAGGGTCACGGAAATCAAGGTAAACTCCAAGACCTGTTTTAGATACGCCACGTCCATCATCACAGGCTTCCTTAGCGGCACGAGAGGAAATGTCACGAGGAGCGAGGTTCCCGAATGACGGGTATTTACGCTCTAGGTAATAATCACGATCTTCATCGGGGATGTCTGCAGCAGTCTTTTTCCCTTCTCGAATCGCTTGCGCGTCTTCTTTTTTAGCAGGTGCCCAGATGCGTCCGTCATTACGGAGAGACTCAGACATGAGCGTGAGCTTGGACTGGTAATCACCACTGACAGGAATACAAGTAGGGTGGATTTGCGTGTAACATGGGTTAGCAAAGTAAGCTCCTTTTTTCCATGCTTTCACAGCAGCGGATGCATTACAGCCCATTGCATTTGTGGAAAGGTAAAAGACGTTTCCATACCCACCTGTAGCGAGGATAACGGTATCTGCGGCGTAGGACTTAATCTTTCCGTTTCTCATATCACGAACAACGATCCCTTTAGCGTGCCCATCGACAACCACAAGATCTACCATTTCTGTGCGTGTAAACATTTCTACACCACCATTGTTAATCTCTTTTTCGAGCGCTTGATATGCTCCTAGAAGAAGCTGCTGTCCCGTTTGTCCACGAGCGTAAAATGTTCGGGAAACTTGTGCTCCTCCAAAGGAGCGGTTAGCGAGTAGTCCGCCGTATTCACGAGCGAAGGGGACTCCTTGCGCTGTTGCTTGATCAATGATGTTTACGGATACTTCCGCCAGACGGTGGACATTTGCTTCACGGGAGCGGAAGTCTCCACCTTTTACGGTATCATAGAAGAGGCGTTGCACGGAATCGCCATCATTTTGGTAGTTTTTAGCAGCATTAATTCCACCTTGTGCGGCGATGGAGTGGGCGCGACGCGGAGAATCTTGATAGCAAAAACATTTAATTTTATAACCGAGCTCAGAAAGAGTGGCTGCCGCGGATGCTCCTGCTAAACCTGAACCTACCACGATGATGTTATATTTTCTCTTATTGGCTGGGTTAATCAGCTTAGAGTTCATCTTGTGGTTCGTCCATTTTTCAGTGACGGGACCTTCTGGAATATTTGAATTTAGTGACATGGTTTCCTGCTATGAAATTATTTTATGATCTTTAGCATCACACTAATAGGGATGGAGATAAATCCTACCCAAATGATGATGGAATATAACTTAGCACCTTTATTGATGAGTGCATCTGTTTTTGAAGATCTTAGCCCTAAAGTTTGAAAAATGGAGGCTACACCGTGAGAAAGGTGACTGCATAATAGAGTGACTGCAATGACATAGAAGAGGGTAGCAGGAAACCAACTAAACCCGTCAATAACCATTTTATAGGCATTGTGATACTCTTTTCCATCGTAGATCACTTTATAAAGATCTGGATTGTTATACTCATTGCCGACGCGTGCAGTAAAATGAAGGATGTGATAAATAATGAAAGCAATGATCGTAAGACCTGACCAAATCATAAGCTTAGAGTTGAGACTGGAGCGTTGCGTCCCGTCTACTTGATACTTAGTGCCAGAATTGCGGTTCTGTATTGTTAGTTGGACTGTAGCTACGATATGTAATGTAATACATACGAGTAAAACAATCCTTGCGATCCATACTCCTCCTCCATGCAACATGTGATGAAGGAAGTATGCATATTCATTAAAGGCGTGTTCTCCTACATACATGAGGAGGTTTCCGCTAAGGTGTCCTGCTAAGAAAAGGGTTAAAACTATTCCAGTTAGAGCGACGACGATTTTTTTTCCAATAGAGGAAGACCAAAGTTTGGTGATTGAAAGCAGAGGGCTACTCATTATTTTTAATGTTGATATGGACGTAACCCACATATGATTGCACGCAAGTGCAAAAGTGTGTGAAATGAATTATTTTTTGTATAGCTGAATCATCAACCTCTATTAAGAATTGGTTTCAATAGAGGTTGAATAAGGAATGAAGGAGAAGTGCAAATGAGAACTCTTCCCGAGTTGCTACAAGTAAACTATATTTCGATCAGTCCGATCAAACTTTGCGTTAACTGAGTAAGCAGTCGGCGCCGGCTTTTGCAACTGTATGATCGTCTTCAACGCTGCTGCCTGAAACGCCGATGGCTCCGATTATATCACCCGCAGTATTTTTTAGAGGAACGCCCCCAGGAAAAGTGATGAGTCCGCCATTGGAATGCTCGATGTTGTAAAGTGCGCCGCCTGGCTGGGAGAGTGTTCCGATAGCACCAGAATCCATGTTAAAGCTACGGGCGGTTTTTGCCTTTTTCATAGCGATATCGATAGAGCCAATCCATGCGCCGTCTTCTCTAACAAAGGCGGTGAGGTTGAGGCCTGAGTCGATTATCGCAATATCCATTTTTGTTCCAATTTCTTGGGATTTTGCTACGGCTGCAGTGATGACGAGTTGGGCTTGTTCTAGTGTGATGTTCATTTTTATTGGGTGTTTTGTTAGTATGTGTTAATAGCTATATATCGGAATGTTGAGTTGTGGTCGACAAATAGAGTGAACAACTAGCATTGTTAAGTGGAGTGTAAATGATTTTTCATTTATAAAGAGTGTGATTCTTTGTATTTGACGAAATGCAGATTATCTCTCTCTTTCCAAGGGTGAGGCAAATACAGTCTGGGAGGTTATTTGAAGGCTTTTCCGAGCTGAAGATAGAAAATGCATTTTATTTAACTATACTTTTCATTTAGTAATCCTTAAGTAATTGCTATGAAGTCTTTTTTTAAGCTTTTACTGTTTCTTGTCTTTTCCCTCGTTGCAGAAGCGCGATACTTTGATACGGTCATCATAGATCCAGGTCATGGGGGCAGAGATAAAGGCGCGTATTGGGGAGGGATAAGGGAGTCCTATCTTAATATGATCGTCGCCAATAAGTTGGCATATGAACTTAAGGCACGCGGCATAAAAACGGTCATGACGCGTTATTCAGATAGGACGATGAATAAGGCGAGTAGGATTGGTATTGCAAATGCATACCCTAAAGCTATAGTCGTAAGTGTTCACTTTAATGCACATTTAGATACCTCAGTAAGGGGGGTGGAAACTTTTTACTATAGCTCTGAAGGTAGGAAGATCGCTGATAGGGTGCAAAAACGTTTAGTAAAGGGCTTAAAAGTGAGAGATAGAGGAATTAAGCCTAGGAAATTCGCATTACTCTCTGGGACACGTGGACCAGCGGTATTAGTGGAGTGTGGCTTTATAAGCAATTCAAGTGAGAGATCAAAAGCGAAAACTAGGTCATATCAGTCTACAGCGGCAAGAGTTATCGCTGATGGACTAATGGACTACCGTAAAATGAGATAGAATTTGCTTTCGTTTAAGCTCTTTTGATTTATGGAATATTGTTCTTCCCATGCAATCTCGCAAAGACATCGCTAAGAGCATCGCTGAAAAACCTAACGAATATAAAATTTGTGAAGGATGTGATTCTATTGTGGTGACTTCTACCCAGATTTGTCCGAATTGCCATGCATATAGATATAACACTAAGGAGACAGACGTGATTCAGCAGGCTGAACTTTTAGGGAGTAGAGACCAGACTTCGGTGACCGCAGATGACCTTATAGAATAATATGGATAAGAAAATAGAGGTCGTTTTAATCACTTTACCTGAGTTTGGGGAGCAAAGACAGGGTCAGGTTGATACTAGTGTCTTTGAGTTGAAGGGGCATGAGGGGACTGCAAGAACAGGGCTCATCTATGACTTACACATTCAGCGTTTTGATTCTGAGCTCCTTGTGCAGGGAGAGGTGAAAGCTGTTTTTGAATTAGAATGTGTGAGGACTCTCCATTCCTTTACTAAGACGATCGAAGTAAAGGGGCTAGCCATGAGTATAGAAATTAAGGATGAAGTTATAGATCTTACAGATCAATTAAGGGAAGAAATTATGATTTTATTACCTGTTTACCCCGTTTGTGAGATGGGTGATGAAAAAATGAGCTGTAAGATAGAAGAAAAGTATTTAGCGCTGGACAAGGATAAAGAAATTGATCTAGAAGAATCACCCGCGAAATCCCCGGATGATCGTTGGTCAGCTCTAGATGAGCTGGATAACCTAAATAACCTCTAACCCGTAGAAATATGGCAGTCCCTAAAAGAAGAACATCTAAGAGTAAACAGAAAATGCGTCGTGGTGCAAACCGCTGGCGTGCTCCGCAACTGCAGTCCTGTAACGAATGTGGTGCAAAAGTGCCTGGTCACATTGCATGCCCATCGTGTGGTAGTTATAAAGGACGTCAAGTTTTAGAAGTAGAGCTCTAAGGGGCTTCGCTTACTTGAGAAAGGCGTATCGTATAGCAGAAACTGTATAAATTGTCGCAGTTTCCACCCTTAAAATTAAGTTGCCTAGAGATATAGGCTTAAACTGACTCTCCAAAAGGAAGTCAGTTTCTTTTTTTGTGAAATCTCCTTCGGGCCCAACAGCGATAGCTATCGACTCAGGGGCTTCTGCTTTTCCGAGATAAGAGTTAAGGGGAGTGGCATCCTGCGTTAGAGCAGCTGTATATTTTTGCTCTCCTTTAAAAGCGTCTATTTTTGCGAGTGATTGAGGCTCTGATATAATTGGTAACCACGGTTGCTTGCATTGTTTGCACGCCTCTAAGGCAATACGTTGCCATTTTTCGAGCTTCTTAGTTGGGTTCCCAGAGACGGCCACCGTGTTTTCCGTGATTATGGGGTAAATTTCCGTAACACCTAGCTCGACTGCCTTTTGAATGATGAGATCCATATTTTTCCCTTTAGGAATCGCTTGGTAGAGATGAATAGCTGGCTTAGTCTGAGTGTGATGTTGTTGGCTTTGGATCTCATAGCTGAGGCGCTTTCCTACACTCCCAGCTATTCTAGCTAGTGCGGTTAAACCTTTCCCATTAAAAAGCTCTATATGGTCTCCACTATTAAGTCTAAGCACTTTTTGGGCATGACGAGACTCTTCTTCAGAGAGTTGGTTTCTACTCCAATCATTAGGAGTAACATAAAATCGGGCTGGCATAGGGTTAGAGAATGCTAAGTGTATGTGGTATGACGTCAATGAAAGATGTGTGAGCTGAAATTTTCTTTCATTTCTTAGTTGAATTTTGTTTGAGCTTAGGATTATGTCTTCTTCCCGCAAGGGAAATAGTCCTATAGTGTAATGGTAGCACCAGAGTTTTTGGTTCTCTTAGTCAAGGTTCAAATCCTTGTAGGACTACCACTTTCCCCCTTAATTTTATAAGGGTTGTTAAAGTGGTATCTCAAAAGGTCTCAAAGTAGAAATCAATCATTTGAGGCTCTATTAATCTACTTTAAGATGATACGGACTATCTGGCGCATCTTTCATATATAAACTATGGCAGTGAGATTAGTGGCAATGTCTCACCCGACGCCTACGCCAGACTCGCCTTTAATGCTAATGAGTTACCGAGCGGAACCGAGATGACCAAAGGTTATTTTAAGCGTTTTCTCATTATCCCCTTCCGAGCAAGTCATCTCGGGCGAAGAGAAAGATCCAGACCTAGCCAATAAGATTATTGAACAAGAATCATCTGGAGTGATGAATTGGATTCTTGCCTTCATGTAAAAATAATCTATCATTCCATTATAAATCTTAGCCCTATGAATAGCGAAGAAAATAATTTTATTAACCTCAAAACAGAGAATATATACGGACTCACTATGGACAATGTGAGGGCTCTCTCTGAAGTAACTGGGATACCCACTGAGAAGTTCATATCCAATAGCTTAACCAAAAAAGAGTTTAATAAGATCGTTAAAAAGCATGCCGTAGAGTTAATAGAAATCTCCCCTAAACTCTTCTCAGATACTGAAAAAGAGGCATGGGTGCATGTTGAAGACCTTATTGCTAGAAGTGCAGAATATTCCTACTATTATGCTAAAGATGTGATTGAAGGGAGGTTTCTAGAAGGCGAAGCTGTCATTTCTAAAAGTGCAGAATATTCCTACTATTATGCTGAAAATGTGATCGAAGGGAGATTTAAAGCAGGAGAAGAAGCTATTTCTCAAAGCGAAGAGTTTGCATTCGTATATGCTAAAGATGTGATTAAAGGGAGATTTCCTGAAGGAGAAGATGCTATTTCTCAAAGTGCTGAATATTCCTACCATTATGCCAGAGAGGTAATTAAAGGAAGGTTTCTAGCAGGAGAAGATGCTATTTCTAGAAATGCGAAACATTCCGTTCTTTATGCTAGAGAGGTAATTAAGGATAGATTTCCCAAAGGAGAAACACTCGCTCCCAGATATGCTAGGAATTCCTACTATTATGCCAGAGAGGTAATTAAAGGGAGGTTCCCAGAAGGAGAAAAAGCTATTGCAACAAGTGCGGAATATTCCCTTAATTATGCTGAAGATGTCATCAAAGGAAGATTCTCAGAAGGAGAAGATGCCATTTGTAAAAGTGCTTTTTATATTTATTGTTATGCTAGAAATGCCATTAAAGGGAGATTCCCAGAAGGAGAAGCTATCATTTCAAAAGATACTAAACTATTATGCTAGGAAGGTAATTAAGGGAAGATTCCCAGAAGGAGAAAAAGCTATTGCAAAAAGTGCGGAATATTCCGTCCGCTATGCTAATGAGGTAATCAAGGGAAGATTTCCCGAAGGCGAAGATGCCATTTCTAGAAATGCAGAATATTCGCACGAGTATGCTGTAAATATAGAAGCTTAAGCCTTTGAATTTTTTTCCATTACAGGAACACTCCTAAATGCTCAGCTACAAAAACATTAGCTCATAGATTCTCTGGAACTAATTACTAATGTGAATATAGGCTCTCCATCAAGTTATGTGGAAAGGCGTTCAAATGACTATATTCATCTGAATGCAACCATCTCCTACTCTTAACTACTTAGGCTTACCTTTCTTAGAAATTCTCTCTATAGACCAATCTAGAGAAGTAATTAT
>CALLLS010000005.1 GCA_938008215.1 uncultured Verrucomicrobiales bacterium
GATTCCATCGAAAAATGAAACTCATTCAACGTCGGGCTTACGGATTTAAAAACTTCCAAAACTACCGTCTACGTGTCATCGCTCAATGCGGATAATTAATAACTAACTGAACACCTTTCCACAAACTTTGGTGTAGACCCAATTATTGGCTTCCAGTAAGAATTGAGGGTGATAAGAAAGACTTTTTGAAAAATATAACTGTGAGGATAGCTAGGTCCCTTGGAGGAGGTTACCTTAATGATTCTAACCTATTTAAAAAATTAGAAGGAAATGTTTTTGAAATTATAGGCGAGGATAATTTAAATCCAGTGATAGAACATTCACAGGACATTCTGAAAAATGGACTGAATGCACTTGAAAAGTTATTTCGTTAATCTTAAGTGTTTCAGTTCAAATAAGAAATGAATTTTTCCTAAATCAGATATAATAATCTAAGAGACTACTTTAGAAATTAGAGTGTGTGTAAAAAAGAGAAGCTTTATTGTGATGATTGCTGTTGTTCTCTAACCTCTTGAAGAAAAGAACTGTCAATAATATGACGGAAAATTTCAAGTGGTTGGTCTTTTCCATCTCTATAGAAACTAATAATTTCTTTTCCTTTCACACCATTTTCATATTCAGTATTCATTTGGAAACCTACCCATCCAGCTGAAGAGAGCCCTTTTTTCTTTCCTTGAGTTTGGACATCAATAATATCATAGGATTTTAGTTTCCCATGGCTTGAATTCATAAATGCTGTGAATTTCTCCCAGTTTTCTTTAGGATTACTCTCCCAAAAGGATTGTGAATAAGCACTTTCAGGGAATAATCCTCCTGCAACTATTCGTTCTTTCAGTAATTTATTAACTTTATTAGATGCCTTTTCTTCCGCGTCTTTAAATCCGCAGGATGTGATAAGGAAGGTGAAGAAGACGATGTGAAATAGTTTAGTAGTGTTCATTATTTATTTACTCTATTCATAGTCTTACTAACTGGAATATGACAACAAGCAAAATGAATAAAAAAGACCGCATAATAGCGGTCTTTTTTAATTATACAGCAAACAAGTAAATTACTTGATGTATACGTCCTCTTTTCCAAAGTGAACAGTGAGGAGGTAATATACAGCGCCACGTTGTTTCATTTTATGTGGCTTCATTTTTGTTAATACATCCGAAATTGCTGTATCTGTGGCGGCATTGTCGGCTTGACCAAGTTTTTTAATGACAAAATTTTTCTTTAAACGTTCTACTTCTGACGGATCAGTAGCGGCAACATGTGATGCGTCAACACTTTGATTTGCAATTCCAAGGCGTTTTACGATTTTTTCAATTAGGGTATCGTTAACTTTTACTCCGATCTCTTTGAGTTGGGCAGTTGATTTTTCAATATTTTTATCAGCAGACATAATCTATTTTTGGGTTCAGTGTTTTAGACTGGGTAGAATATAAAAATGTTTCAACAACTTTCTAAAGCAACCACATTTTCTCTCTAAAATTAAGAGTCAATGACTGGAATAGATAAAATTATGGAGTTATAATAAGAATTCAAATCATCTTCTTTTTGATCTCATTTTCGGAGTAGTGAATCATAGTTGGTTTTCCAGCAGGAGTGCAATAAGGCAAATCGCATTTCATTAGTTCTTGCAGTAATTTTTCAGTATGATCGCAGTGTTGCGGTCGATGTTTACTAGATTCGCTGGACATAGACACAAGTAGGCGTTCTATAGCTTTTTCAATATTAGCATATGAAGTGCTTTCTAAAGTGTCTAAGATGCCTAGGATGAAGTTCTCTACGTCACCAGTTTCAGTAATTTCTAGAAGAGAAGGTAAGGACTGAACTTGAAAAGTATTTCCGCCAAAACTCGCTATTTCTATTCCTAATTCATTTAGGATGTATAGATAGTTTTTCATAGCTACTTGTTCGTGCCCATCAAGTTCCAAGAGGAGCGGGATAAGTAGTGGCTGTGAATCTAAGGTGTTTCCCGTGTAGCATTTTTTAAGCTGCTCATATGTAATTCTGGCTTTTGCAGCCTTTGGATTAAATACCACCAGACCAGTGTCGTCTTCCAGAAGGATATATTTTTCTTTAAAGGTTCCGATGATCTTGAAATTTGAGGGTTGAGGGTTGAGGGGTGGGGTCTGCTCCCTTCCTCTAGTGGTAGGCTCTAGCGTTATTTCCTGTTGGTCAGGAGTGGCCCATTCTCTAGTAAGCCTTAGGCTTGGACTTTTATCCGAATAACTTTTCCCGCTTTTTCGGTGAAGACTTGAGTCATTTGTTTTAAGAGAAACTTCTGTTACATCATCGCTATTTTGTGAAAAATCTGGCGCGGAAATTACAGGGCGCGGTTTGTTTGATAGGGTTACGCCTATCGCTTCAATTATAGCGTGTTTTACTTCTGTAGGTCTGGCAAATCTGACTTCTTTTTTAGCGGGGTGAACGTTCACATCAATATCACTTGGAGTCATTTGAACCCATAGCCAAACGACAGGGAATTGACCTACTTGAATATGCCCATGGTAGCCATCTTTTATCGCGCTTCTGGAGACAGGGTCATCTACTGGTCTGCCATTTATGAAAACAGTCTGCGATCTAGATGTGCCACGCGAGAGCCTTCCAGGTAAGATGTAGCCCTCAACTGTAATTCCACCTAAACTATATGGCGTGACTTCTTTCAATTCATCTAAAACTTTCTTTCCTGATAAATCTGCAATTCTGGTTCTACGATCCTTAGTGGGACCTAAGTCCCATAACAATTTACCGTTATTTTTAAAGGTGTAGCGCACGAGGGTGTTACCTAATGCTGAGATACGAATAGTGTGTTCAATGTGAGCATACTCAGTGGCTTCAGATTTAAGGAATTTTCGCCGTGCTGGAACGTTAAAAAATAAATCCTTAATCTCAACGGTAGTTCCTTGAGCTCGTGCCGCTTCATCTACGGAGAGTATTTTTCCACCTTGAATGAAGACTTCTGTTCCTGATTTTCTTGGATCATTATTGGTGGCTAATCTGAAACGAGTAACAGAGGCGATAGAAGGGAGCGCCTCCCCCCTAAAGCCATGCGTAGTAATGGCGGAGAGCCCTTCTGAAGTCGATAACTTAGAAGTAGCATGCCTTTCTAAAGAGAGAAGAGCGCTCTCCTTATCCATACCTTGCCCATTATCTGTTACTTTTAAAAGTGCTATACCTCCTTTACGAGACTCCACTTCAATATGAGTTGCCCCTGCATCAAGGGAGTTCTCTATGAGCTCTTTTAAAACTGAGGCAGGTCTCTCCACCACTTCACCAGCCGCTACTTGGCTAGCTAATGTATCTGAAAGGATGGCGATTCTAGGCATAGGTTTGTTTTTAACTAGGAGAAGTTATTTAGAGCATCAATAAGAGGTTCTGAAAATCAATGATATAAAAGAGGTTGAGAAAATGTCTTGCAGGCAAATCCGACTCAAGTCTAGTTTTGTTGACTCCCAACGTATTGCTTAATTGCCTTACTGTCCTAAAGTTCTTATAACTCCCTCTAATCTCTAAAGTGAAGCGCTATCGCCCAAATGTAGCCATTCTTCTGGTAAATGAAGACGATGAAATACTCATATGTGAACGAGTTGAAGAAGATGGAGCGTGGCAATTTCCACAAGGCGGTGTAGATAAAAAAGAGACACCGACAATAGCCTTATATAGAGAGGTTTGGGAAGAAATTGGTTTAGAGCCTGAAGACTATGAGATACTCGACAGAAAAGAAGGGTATAAATATAAATACCCACCTGGGGTGAGAGAGAAAAAGAAGAAAAAGCATAATATCATAGGTCAGGAACAAACTTATTTTTTATGTAAATTAAGAAGCCCTAAAGAGAAGGTGAACGTTCACCAAGACCCTCCTGAGTTTCAGGCATATAAGTGGATAAAACCAAAAGACTTTAAGCTTAAATGGCTTCCTAAATTCAAGAAAGACGTCTATAAACAGGTGTTTAGTGATTTCTTTGAGGTGGATTTAAACTGATTTTACAGCGGGTGTTTTTCGTTAAAGCAATGCTTGGTTAAGGGTATCTAGTCTACTCTTGTGAAATAAAAGTACGTTCATCCAGAGTAATAAATATTCTAGGCATCTAATAGATCCGTGATAAAGAAAATCATGCATACACTCTTACTCGATTGGTCAGGAACATTAGTGGATGACTTTACGCCAACTGTATATGCTACGAATGAAGTTTTTAAGGAGAACGGTTTGCCTGAATGGAGTCATGAGGAGTTTCGCGAGAAGTTCTATTTGCCATACCCTGACTTTTATAAAGAAATTTTACCAGAGGTTCCACTTGGAGAATTAGAGGTGGTTTTTCGCCGAGCTTTCAATGAATGTCCGCAGAAAGTGGAGTTACTTGAGCACTCTCTGGACTTTCTAAAATGGGCACACACAGAGAAGATTCAGCTCATTATTCTGACGAGTATGGATTCTAAAAACTTCGAGCAACAAGCAAGGGAATTTGGCGTGTTTGATATGTTTTCAGGAATTTATTCTGGCGTACTAAATAAATGTGAAACCATTCCAGAGGTTATAGAAAAGCATAGTTTAAATCCTAAAAAGACGGCATTCGTTGGAGACATGGTGCATGACTTAAGAGCTGCGCATTCTGTAGGCATAAATTCTGTTGCTGTTTTAACAGGTTATGACCCAGTGAAGCGCCTAGTATCAGAAGAACCATCCCTCATTTTAAACGATATTGGTAAGTTGAGGTCGCTAGTGGAAATGTGTAACTAATCCTTATGTCTGACACTATATATATTTCTCGCCTTAAAATCCCTGTGTTTATCGGTGTTCCTATTGAAGAGCGCTCTGTATCACAGGACGTAGAGGTATCACTAGAGCTTATTCCAGAGGACGGGTTGTTTGGTACAAATGATGAGATAAAAAAGACTGTGAATTATTATGATGTGGCACAACAGGTGAAAGCGGTCGCTCAAAAGAAGCCAAGAAAGCTTATTGAACAGTTTAATGAAGAAATTTTAAGCATGTTAATTCAGAGCTACCCGCTTAAATCGGCATCTATAACAACTTATAAGTATATCCTTTCAGACGCAGAACATGTCTCTATAAAAATGACTGTTCAGAAAGGGCAGGGGGCATAGCACCTTTCATACACTAATTTTATAAACAATAGAGTGGGAGTCCCTAAAAAAGAACAGGAGCAGGATGTAGAGATTCGTGAGGATGACGCTCTCGTTAAGCGTGCACAAGAAGGAGATGCTACAGCCTTTGATGAGCTAGTGTTAAAGCATAATAAAAGACTATACGGGTTAGTGTATCATATGACACAAAACCGTGAGGATACATATGACCTTTTACAGGATGTTTTCGCTAAGGCATACCGCTCGATTAAGGGCTTCAAAGGCAAGTCATCCTTCTATACGTGGATTTATACAATAGGCGTAAATATGACAATTAATCACCTTAAGAAGAAGAAACGTAAATTTGCACTTAGTATAGATAATGAAGAGCTAGGGATAATTAATGACCCTTCCTTGGTGGATAATACATCATATTCTAATCCTCGAAGGGAGGTGGATCTTAAAATTTTGCAAAGAAAATTGAACGAAACCCTCATGGAGTTGTCAGAACAACATAGAGTAGTGGTAGTTATGTTTGACATACAGGGCATGCCACACGCTGAAATAAGTAGAATTCTTGGGGTTTCAGAGGGAACTGTGCGATCTAGATTGTTCTATGCTCACAAAAACTTACAATCTAAACTAGAAAGTTTTAAAAACTCGCTTTAAAATTAACAATAAGATGAAGGATTCAAACTGTAAAAATAACTTCGTAGAGTTACAGGCGCTTCTAAAAGGAAAAGAGGATCTTACTCCGCCCTGTGATTTAGAGTCTGACTTCCTTGAAGACTTTCATTTGAAACTAAGATCTGAGAGTATACAACAGTCCTCGCTTTCCCTCTTCGGAGAGCGCTTACAAGAACGGCTTAGTAACTTTTTAAAGCCAACCATAGTTTGGAGCAGTGCCTCTTTAGCAACCGTTACTTTAGCATTGATTCTTGGATACTCCCTTAATAAAGAACAATTGTCTGAGAATGAAATTGCTTCTCATAACTCACCTATTGATAGCCAGTATATCTTGAAAGTGAAGTCACAAGAGGGGATTGACTTTGACGGCACAATCCCAACCTTTTCCAATCTAGAACAAGACTTTTAAAGGATGAAAAAAATACTATTACTCATTGTTACATTTTTCATGGTCTCTATATGTATGGGTGTAGACTACCTTAAGATGCCAGACGGTAAATCTATTACGATTGTCAACAGCTCTACTGCCATCGAAGAGAAAAAGAAAGTGAGAGAGGAAGATCGGGAAATTTATATCCATGATTTAATGACGGGTATTCTAATCTCTGAAAATCCTTCTGCTAAAGAGTATACGCATGCTGGGAATTATGAGCTTCCACCTCTCACAAAACTTTATGATAAAGAAGGTAATGAGATAGCTACTGTTATTGGTATGGAGAGCAGAAAAGACAGCAGAACCCTTCCTTTCTCTTACTACCGCGTCCAATATAAAAATGATGACCTAGAATCTGGGTCATTCCTATTTAATGAAGAAAAAGAGTTAGCCGCTATCATGTATACTGCGGATAGAAAATATAAGTCACAAGGTTATGCTACTCCCGTTAAAGCCGCATTACGAGAGTATGAAGACTTTACTAAGAATGGGAAAATACGTCGCTGTTGGATAGGTATTATTACAAGTAAATCTGGGAGTCTTCCTGAGATAGAGAGTGTGCGTCCAGAGTTACCTGCAGCTAATGGAGGTATTAAGAAAGGTGACATCCTCTTATCCATCGCAGGTAAGCCCATTACAAATTTTCATGACACTGTTGATGCCTTTTTCTATCTTGTAGATGGAAAGCCTGAGCAGTTTTCATTCATGAGAGATGGAGAAAAGCTAGACCTTTCTCTTGAGCCTGTTGCTAGGTAGCCTTGGCTAGATAGTTGATAAAATAATGAGCTATTTTTTATCTCTCGTTCCTGTATGTTGGTAGTGTTTGATTCTTAAAATGACGCCCCAATAGAAAAGTGAAACGTCCCATTTCGCTCGCCGCTCTGCCTATTCAGATTATGTCCGTATTCCAAGCGCACGGGACCAATTGGCAGATCTATTCTTATTCCTAAACCAGCCGCATAACTGGGATCACCCAAAGTGAAATCACCAAGCTCAGTGTAAAGTTGCCCTGCATCTAGGAATATCACACCCTGAACAAGCGAGGAAAAAGAACGAATGTATTCTAAGCTTCCAACCCAATACGCCTCACCGCCTAATGGATCTCCGCTTGCAGATTGGGGACCTAATTCCCTCTCCGTGTAGGCTCTCTGGGTGTTCACGCCCCCACTGAAGAGCCTGACATCAATCGGCAAATCGTTCGTTTCTTCTGGTCTTAAGGCAGAATATAGGAAGCGTCCTGAAAGCTGATTTTCCTCGTTAATAGAATAGCGGTAGGAGCTCTCTAGCTCCGCTCGAAAAAAGCCTGTCCCCACATCACCATTAATCGCGCCACTCTCTAACAAGACTCGTCCATGAAACCCATCTGAGGGAGAGAGACGATTATTCCTGAAGTCCACCGTTTGCTCCACTCCAAAGCGAGAGACCAAGTAACCACTTGGACCCAGCTCCGCATTGGTTAAAGAGTCCGTGGCGGAGGCTCCAAGTTCTACGTTCGCGTAAAACCGCGTTAAATACGACTGACTAGGACTCCATGTCAGAGAGCTCTCCAGCCCAAATTTACGAACGTCATACCCTTCATTGTATCGGTCAATAAGATACATACGTGCATTTGCATCCAGTGGAGTATTAAAGATTCGCGGCTCATTAATTCCTAGCTCTCCTAATAATCCACGCCCACTAAACTCCGCTCCATAGTAGAGCTTACGCAAATCTCCATTAAAGTTACTATCACTGTATCCACCACCGATAATGTAACCCTCAAAGTTTCCAAACCCTACGTAGCTCCTGAAGCGCTTAGCCTTTGTTTCTCTAACCCGAACGTGTAGGTTCAGTAAGTCTGTTCCTGGTATGGGCTCAGGTTTCACTATTACGCCCTTGAAACCACCCGTTTGCACAATTCTCGTCACGATCCGGTCAATTTCTGCCTGATCGTAATTCTTTCCTTCTTGCCTGCGGAAATACCTGCTGATTCGGCGGGGTTTGGTTTTCTCCACGCCCTCTACAATGATCACATTCACTCTATATTGCGCCCCACTCTTGATGACGAAATTTAATTGAGTGGAGGTATTAGAGTGCTTTGTCCTCATGGTCATCTTCGCCAGTTGATACCCATTATCCTCATAGTATTTTTCTACACCGCGTTTGATTAAGTTAATGTTCTGCGTCGTAGCAGGCTGATTAGTTAGTTCTTGAATATTAGGGGTAAAGCGCGCAATATCCTCCTTCTTAGTGCCCTCATAACGAGGCTGAGAAAGAGTGAGTAAATTACCAGCATCCACATCTAACGTAATGTTTATGGTCTTTTTATCCTGATCTGTATTTTTATCACTTACAGAAACTGCAGCATTCCAATATCCACGCGATTTAAGGTAATTCTTCACATTCACTGTTCCCTTCTCAACGTAGTCTTCAATGTATGGGGCGTCCTTAATTCTGACGGCTTCTCTCTCTACTAAAGGTTGGAGGAAATACTCCTTAAGTTCCTCTTGAGAGATCGCCGTGGTTTCCTGAGAAACAATATCACCAAACAAATATTGCACCCCAGGTATTACTTGTAGGTCGATAATATTCGCTCCTGGTAGCTTCCAGTCCACTACCACATCAGGAAAGCCTCTCCGAATCATGACTCTTTTGAGAAGAAAAGCGGCATCGTCAGCTCTCCAAGGAGACGCCTCACGTTGTAAAATATAATCGAGACGAGGTTCTAACTCTGCGTAATACTCCTCTTTTTTTTCTTCAGAAACGCCATAAATGTTAAGGGTTGCAGAGTGAGAAAACGAGATCAAAGATAACAGTGAGAGCACCAGAAGAAGCTTCCTACTGTTGACTATCCCCATTTTTATGTCCTTGAGAATTCTCATTTAAAGCGAATCAGGTAAACGAGAAGACCTCGCGCGTTTTGCTCTTCATCTATCTGGGTCGTGAAATTCCAGTGCTCACTTAGATCCACTCCAGCCGAAGTAAACGTCCTACCTGTAAATTTGTCATCTTGTCCCACTTGCAAATCTAAGCCATCAATCCCTGTTAAAAAAGCCTCACTGAGTTGATTAGCAAAAGGGATTCTGCGGGAATCCTTAAGCTTGAGGAGAAAGAGTTGAAGTGCTTTCAGGGCGACCGCATCAGTATTAGTGAGTCCAGTCGTTGTCGTTCCTGTAGCAATTAAGGACATGATTTCAGACTCAGGCAGAGGGGGGCTAGACGTCAGTAAAGTCTTCGGTTTAGATGTTTCGCCATACACCAATAAGTTTACATCATAACCTGCAATGGAAGATGTGCCTGGTAGCCTCAACCTTGGACTCATAAGTCCCGTTTTTTCGTTAAAGAGAATTTCTCCTTTTTCGATGTTGAGAATACTGAACGGTAGTCTTGCCTTCGTATCCGTGATATAAAACGCCCCATTGGGAATAGGTTGCTTTAAATTTCCCCGAACATTCACCGACCCATTTACCTCCCCGGATGCGATATTCCCGCGAATTAAGATGGGATCTTCTGTCTTCAGCGTCACTTCTAACTTCCACGCAGAAAAAGGCTCAGGGATAGGCAACTCTTTACTAGAATTGGAGGTGAGGGCAGGAAGCTTGACCTTGGATACCGCAGAGGAGGGAACACCGATTGGAATCAATTCCAAATCCTTGTAAACGAGAGATTCCGTCACCCCGACCGTTCCGCTAATGGTGGCATCCTCCATTTGCCCTTTAAGTTTCAAATCCGCATTCGCCCTCACAGAGAGCAGGTCATCACGAAATACCAAGGAATGGTCACAAAGTGCCCTCATGTCAAAAACGGGCTTCTTAATGTCGTTAATATCCACCGTTCCGCTAATCCTGAACTTTCCACCATTAATCTGCGCTGTCACTTCGTTTGCTATCAGTAATTTTTCTGTTAGTTCTGAGTTGATTTTGATATTTCGGATTGTACCTACCTCAGAGGATGTAAGCTCCACTTGCGGTATCTCACCGAGTATTTTCAGATCATATTTTGGATCATCGATACTCCCTTTAAATGTCCCTTGAGCACTCACTTGACCTGAGACTTTCTCTAATTGCGGAACAAAGGCGGCAATTCTCGCCATTGGAAATGCGCGAATATCGCAGTCCGCATTAATCGGTGCTTTTTTTAGCGCTGCAAGGGCTGGTTTGGGATCGTTGACCCAGTCTAGAGGCTTGAATGGGATCTTGCCATTTACTTTTAAACGCTCTGCTCCGCTTTCCTTTAAAAGGACTTTTGCATCCACAAACTCGCCCACTGATTTGAAATCCAGATTCGCTTCTACTTCCTCTTTAAATTTAGGGTCTATCCCTCTGACTCTTAAGAGATTGAGAAAGCCTTTGATTTGCGGTGCTGCTGGAGATCCCGAGAGCTGAATATCCGCCTCTGCTTCGCCTCGAATTCGCTTAGGAATCTTATCTCCCGTCCATTTTTGAAGCTTCTGGAAGGTTATAGGCTGAGCGGATACATTTAACTTCATCGCATCCTTTTGCGCAAGGAACGCCTTCGCTGATTTCACCTCAAGGGTATAGGGAATCTGCCCCGAAATCTGAACCATCTCCTCTTTGATATTATAAACTTTAATTCCAGGAATAGTTACGGTCTTACTATTCCAAGAGAGTCCACCTTTCGCTTCCCACTCCTCCTCACTCACTTCGAGATCTTCTACATTAATATAGTTGGGAAAGCTGTAGTCCACTTTTGTAGAAAGATCGATCTGAGGCATATCTCCGATCTTCATCCGGAGTTGCTCAATCGTTAATTTTCCGTTCTGTTCCGTCTCGAATAAATCTCCATTCAGATTGCCACTTCCAGACCAAGAAATATCTGTCGCGCCTTTAATGCGCGCGTCTTGACTCGCAAACCTCATCAGGGCATTGAGCCAATCGGGATTGGAGGCATTAATCCGTAGTGATCCGTCATAGCTCTTAGCTTTTAACGCATACTTTCCATCCACTTCCATAAAGGGGCTTTCCTGACTCCCGAGTTTCACTTCCGCGTCCACTAAGTCCCCCAAAAGCTTAGCATCCAGAAAGATCGTAGGCATACGCTCTTGTTGTACTTCTAAGTTAGAGATTTGCCCTTTTGCATTTCCTTCTTTTACCGCCAATTCTTCCAACAAAACGGCACCAGAGAGTTTGAGCCCCGCCCCAGAATAATCGATTTCAGGAAGATCTTTCACCCAAACTTCTGGCAGTTTACCCACCTTCGGAACATTTAGGGAATAGTTCGCAGAGGTATTCTTCCACCACGTTTCCCCTTCATTCCAAACTCCATCGACACGCACTTGAGCACGTGTCTCATTGATCTCGCCATCCAGACGGACATCATACTTCTCCTGCTCTTGTAAGAGTGAAACCTTTGTCTGCTTCAGGCGGTATTCTTTAAAGGATGCTTGCCGAACATTGAGATCCGCCACCACCTTCCACTCCGCAACTGGTAAGTTACGGTTCTCCACATCTAACTGCAGAGCGTTTACCAAGCCCTCAACAGGAAGCTCTATGTCCAAACTTTGTTCAATAAAGCTGGTCGCTAGCTCGCCCTGCTGAAGCTCAACTGAAATTCCCTTCTCCACCTTTGCCGATAAAATCGCGTCTCCGATCACTAAGCCGGTGCTCGCCTTCAGGTCGGCAGACCAATCTAGTGAAGTCTCTTGGATTGCCATTTCAGGAAGCACCTCCCATCTATTCAGTGAAAGTGCATGCTCAGCCCATGTGAGTGAAATATCCTGTGGTTCAGTATCTATTCGATTCGCGTTTTGCGCCGTAAATCCTTTGATCTCAAACTGCTCTCGCTTTGGTAAATGCGTGAAGTCCTCCCATTGAATAGCTGCCACTGGTTCCCCAGCCTTCAGAACATCCACTTCTAAATCGAATATTCTTATCTCTGGATTAATTACCCATGGTCGCAGCTTTGAAATTAGTGCCTTCAGGTCAGTCTTTTGCTTCTTCTTTTCTTTTGGAACCTCTGATTTATGAAACTTAGCAATGTCCACTTTCAGCTTCAGAGCGTCCACCACCACGAGCTCAATGTCTTTCTTGAGAAGACCTCTCACATTGTATCGCACCTCTAGCTTCTCGGCTTTTAGTTCCTCGATACCGTTACTACCTGAGTAAGAAACACCGGAGAGAGTATAACCACCTAAAAGCGTTCCACTAAGTGTAAAGTCACCTTTGAGTTCTTTTTCCTCAGTTAGCTTAGAAACCTGATCCTTTATAATTCGTCTTCCCAGTGAACCATTGAGTAGCGTGCCGAGCACAAAAATCACGAGACATGAAATGCCGAACGCCTTTAAGAACCACCTTTTACGAGCGGGCTTCTTCTTTACGGTTTCCTCCTCAGGACTGTTCTCGTGCTCAGACATTACATTTCAGAATTACAAAAGTTATAAGATGACATGTAATCCACAACAATTGTGGCTCAGGATTACTTCTCCCAGCACTAACATCTATTCTCTTTCTATAGTTGCAAGTTCTACCATCTATTTATTATTAAGAAGAATAGATGAGATGATATTAAGAAGTGCTAAGGACTAATTCTATAGCCTCCGTAACACCTAAAACATGAGGAGACTTTGTGAGGATTCCTCC
>CALLLS010000006.1 GCA_938008215.1 uncultured Verrucomicrobiales bacterium
ATAATCTAGTGCCATGACGAAATCTACCGCCCAGAACGTGAGTGCCACACCGAATATAGGCAATCCCCAAGAAGCGTGCGCACGAGCGGTAAAAAGATTCTTAACTCCTGGCTCTGGATCTGTGTCTTGTTTGACTGAAAGCTTGCGCATGTGCCAGATGACGAAACCTAAGGACGCAAAGTAAAAGATCGTTCTGATATACCATGCTACAGGATTCATATACCATGACTTGGTTGCCAAAATAGCCTCGTGCTTATCTAGCAAAGCGTTATTCAGCTCTACATTCCCCCAGTTTCCGAAAAAACCAAAGACCTTACCGGCAAAGCGACTTACTCCATCCACAGCGGTTACGTCATTGAAGATAGTTAGCCACTCATACAAATATGGCTGAATCGAGCCTGGTATATTTGCAGGAATTAGAAACGGAATGCTCAGAATGAACATGAAAGGAAAAACAAACCCAAGGTTCTCAAAAATCCGTCTTACCGATGTTCCCCACCCTGAGTTAGATACATTATGAAGTAAGGTCCAGAAGCACCCTCCAATACATAAAGTAAGAAAGAAGGTGTATCCGAAGAGATACGAATAAGCATAAGAGCCCGCGATCTTCTCTGGTGCTGCTAACCAAATAATCACGCTAGCTATTAGACCGAGTAATGCAATCCCCCCAAAGACAATCTTAAGTAGTCCAAGTTTAGGGTGAGCGAGCTTCTCTCCATCTACTGGAATGTCGGCTGATGTAACAAAATGTCCCATTGTGTTGTGAAATTATTATTTAGTTTGGGCCGCTTCCTTTAGCGGTATGTTCTTAGCGTTCTGCATATTTCTTACATATGCAACGATCGCCCATCTGTCTCGGACTGGAATATTATAACCATATCCACCCATATTTCCTTTTCCATTTGTAATGACATCATAGAGGCGTCCATCTGGATATTGATCGCTCTTGTAGTTAGGCGCGTGGAAATTTGCTATCCCAACGATTCCATACTTACTCGTCACTCCATTTCCATCTCCAGCTACCCCATGACAAACCGAACAGTAAATTCCATATCGCTCTTCACCCCGCGCTAAAAACGCTTCTGCATTTTTCGGCTTTAATTCCAGCTCTTCAGGCATGCCAGAGCCATAATAGTCGCCAAATTTCCCATCAAAGTAATACCCCTCTCTTCCCTCACCAAATTCTACAGGATAGATGCTCTCATCTGAGGCATGGACAATAGTACCCGGGACTGGCAGGCGGGAGCCCACTCCGTCAGCGAAAAACTCATCAGGTTTCTGACTCTTAAGCTTATCAGTCACATCCATATCTGGGAAAATTTGCACTGGCGTATCACGGAATTTACGCCCGCGGAATCCGAAGATGCCCATAACTAACACCGCAACAATTGTAAATATGATAAGGAAGTATTTAATCATTAGTTTATCAGAGCTTTAGTTTGCGTCATCTTCGACGAGTTCGATATTCGTTCCACCTAGTTGTTCAAGGAATTCCCTCGTTCCTAATGGCGAAAACTTAGGATCACGTGCCTCAATTGCGATGAATAACCCATCATCAGTTACACGCTTGAATTGCTCAGAAGCGAAAAGCGGGTGATTAAGTCTAGGAAGCCCCATCAGTCCGAGCAAGCCGAACAATGTAGTAAAACCTGATAACAGGATAGTGAGCTCAAACATAATTGGGAAAAAAGCTGGAACTGTGAAAATGTTCGCAGGCTTTGCTTGCACAATCGTTGGATAAATTTCCACTTGGGTGATGTAGGCTAATCCAAAGCCAGTAGCTAACCCTGTTAAACCTCCAAAAAATACAAGGTAAGGCAGGATTGATTTTTTTAACCCCATCGCTTTATCTAGACCGTGGACAGGAAAAGAGGAGAATGCGTCCCACTTTTGGAATCCTGCATCACGACACTCTTCACAAGCTTTCCAAAGCTTCGAAGCGCTCTCGAACTCAGCAAGGTAACCGTAAACTTTTTTAACTGAAGTACTCACTATATTAAAATGGGGTTAAGGGCTTAGGCTTTGACTGCACCGTTGTCTATCTCTTTTTGATAGGTTGCAATTTTTACTACACCAGGATCATCCAGTTCCTCTTTATCATCATGATGCGGGTCACTTTCAGGAAGAGTCCACTTCACCTCTGCAATGTTTATACAAGGTAAGAATCTTAGGAAGAGAAGGAAGAGCGTAAGGAACATTCCAATTGTTCCTACGAAGGTCATAACGTCTACAGGACTAGGGGCGTATGTCTTCCAATCTCCAGGAAGCCACATACGTGGAAGTGTAGTTACAATAATCACGAACCGCTCAAACCACATTCCAATATTTACCGCCATGCAGACACCCATCACCACCCAAAGGTTTTCACGGCATTTGCGCCACCAGAAAAGCTGAGGAGAAATCACATTACATGACATCATCGTCCAATACCCAATCGCCTCTGGACCAAAAAGACGATACTTGAACGCCATTGCTTCGTATTTAGCTCCTGAGAAATAAGCCACGAAGAGCTCCATGAGATAGGCATAACCAACAATCGTTCCCGTCGTGAGAATAATCTTAGCCATATTATCAATGTGCTTCATGGTGATCATGTCCTGCAGACCATAAAGAGCGCGTGCAGGAATCATGATCGTTAATACCATCGCAAATCCACCAAAGACTGCACCAGCTACAAAATAAGGCGGGAAGATCGTCGTATGCCATCCCGGAACAACAGAAGTAGCAAAGTCAAATGATACGATGGAGTGCACGGAAAGAACGAGCGGCGTTGAAATAGCAGCTAAGAGAAGGTAAGCCACTTCATAATGTTGCCAGTGCCTGTTAGAGCCTCTCCAGCCTAGAGAGAAAATCCCATAAAGAGCCTTTCTTACTTTTCCTGTAGCACGGTCACGGATCGTTGCGAGATCTGGAACCATCCCTAGATACCAGAAAATAAGAGAGATCGTAAAGTAAGTTGATACTGCGAAAACATCCCATAAAAGTGGAGATTTAAAGTTTTGCCAAATCGCGTTAGCATTTGGAATAGGTGCTAAGAACCACACCATCCATACCCTGCCAACGTGGAAGGCGGGAAAGATCCCTGCGCACATAACGGCAAAAATAGTCATTGCTTCCGCAGCACGGTTAATAGAGGTTCTCCAGTTTTGTCTCGTCAGGAAAAGAATAGCAGAAATCAGTGTTCCAGCGTGCCCAATACCAATCCAAAATACAAAGTTCACAATCGGCCACCCCCACATCGCGCGGTTTGTATTACCCCATACTCCGACGCCTGTAGAAACAAGGTATGTGAGACCGAAGCCCACTCCTATCGCCGCAACAAGTGCAGCGGGAATAAATAAGAGCCACCATAGCATCGGCTGAGGCTTCTCTAGGATCCCACAAATACGCTCCGTTACCCAGTTCGCTGAACGATTATTTAAGATGAGCTCTTCACGAAGTAGAACTGGGAGCTTTGGTCCCTTACGCTCTTTTACTTCAGCAGATGATTTTGTTTCTGTTGCGGTAGCCATAGGATCAAAAATTAGTGAATGTTAATAGTGGCAAGACCGATATATTTCGCATCTGGCATCTCTGGGTTCGGGTTTTTCACTCGTGCTAAGTATGTGGTGCGTGAAAACGTTCCGATATACTTTAAGAGCTCATAATTACGCTTACTTTCTTTCGCTTTAACGACGGTGTCTTTACCGATTCCGTTTTCACCGTTTCTTAGAAGGTTACCAAAGGCAATTGAATCGGAAGGGCAGGCTTCTTGACAAGCCACTTTCACTCCATTAATAGGAATCATGAGATCCTTTGCGGTCAGCTCCACATTGATGGATCCACCAGCGGCTTCTGCTTTCTTTTTAGTGATCTGCTTCTGCTTAATCTTAGCAAGCTCAAGAGATTGCACACAGTAAGTGCATTTTTCCATCACGCCTCGCATACGGACTGTCACGTTCGGATTACGTTGAAGGTGCTCTGGGCTTCCTACTTTTTTCTCACCGAGAGGTCCTCTGTAGAGGTTTTTCTCCATAAGGGGATTACGCTTATTGTAATCGAAGAAGTTAAAGCGACGCGCCTTAAATGGACAGTTATTCGCACAATAACGGGTTCCGATACATCTGTTGTACGCCATTGCATTAAGGCCTTCCTCTGTATGTACAGTCGCGTTTACAGGGCAAACCGTTTCACATGGAGCAGATTCGCACTGTGTACAAGCCACTGGCTGAGGCACTACTGCTGGATTATCTTGCACCCATGCCGGAGTCTTTTCGTCCTTTTTTATATGTCCGTGGGAATCATACTCATGCTCTTGTGAAGCGTAGTAACGGTCCATACGGATCCAGTGCATCTCACGTCCTAACGCAACCTGATCTTTACCTACCACAGGGATATTGTTCTCTGCCTGACAAGCGATCAAACAAGCATTACAACCCGTGCAGGTATTGAGATCTATCGTCATCGCCCACTGGTGCTTCTTATCACTAATGAGATCCTCTTGATTGGTATCACGCGCTTTATAAAGCGGAATATTTTTAGGAATGTGGGAGTCCATTCCTTGCTTAGAAACATTTTCTAACTGATGCGCAAAGTCACCCTTTGATGGGCTATCCATTGTAGACACCTCACGCGCTAAGGCGCGACCATACATCGCGTGGTGTTCCTGTGTAGAGGCTACTTTATACTTATCCTTCGTCTTCTCTACTTTTGCTCCTTTCAGCAGGAACTCAGAAGATGACTTACGTAGTGGATAAACATTAAATCCTGTATTTAGCCCTACATCGCCAACGGCGGGGCGCCCTTTGATAAATCTATTCGCAGATTCGCGTCCGTCGTCTGCGGCCTGACCGTATCCCACAGGGAGCGTGATGGTATTATCTGCCTGTCCAAAACCAATGATGACGGGAACTTTAACAGAAGTATCCCCTACTGAAATCTTTGCCATTGGCGCTCGTGCTCCACCAGCTTCACCAATCGCTGGGCGGGCTGCATTCCACGTCTCCAGCTGTACGATCTCGTCATAAACACCGAGGTCTTTAGCGGTCTTTGGAGAAACAATCGCCGCATTATCCCACGTAAGTTTAATTATCGGATCAGGAGCCTCTTGTAACCATGCGTTATCTATGTAACGCCCATCTCCGATTGAGTAATCCTTCGCAAGAATAACTTCTAGACTCTCGTTTGTGGGAGCCTGCTCGTAAAAACTCTTAAGTTTAGAAGTCGAACCTATAGATGCGAGCGTTGCTTTATTGTAGCCACGGACTTTAGTGTAGCCGTTTTTGAGGAGCGCATTCCAATCATTAGCCTGTCTAGAAAACTGCTTCGTAAAGGTAGTCTTCACTTCATTGTGCGCTTCTGATGGCTCTGTAGCCGTAGGTGCAGACATGTAATTCCCTGTTGCAATCGCCGTCAGAACATCAATTTCTGAGAATGTGTCAGGGTAAAGTGGAAGAATGAGAGGCTGAACGATCGAGTAGAAACCATTCGCGGTGAGTGCATCACCCCAACTCTCTAAGTAATGGGTCGCAGGGATATGCCAGCTACAACTGTAAGCGGTTTTATCCGTTCTTTCACCAAAGTGAATTGAGATACCTACCTTATCTAAAATTGCATCGAAGTCTGCGTCCGCAGCAGCATCAAAGATAGGATTGGAAGGCGTTAGTAGAAGAAGGTTTTCAACTCCTCCCGCATCAACGTCAGCCTTAAGATCATTAATCGTGCCGTATGCTTGTCCACTAGCGGCATATGGATTTAAGGTGGAGCCAAGCGCACCGAGGGCTTCATTCATGGCTAAACCTAGTAAATGCAACTCGGAAGGCTGCTGGGTGCCCACGAGGACAAGAGCCTTTCCTTTTTTACCGACAAGGTCTTTAGCACAAGCCTTTGCCCAATCGTTAATGTAATCCTCTTCACCTGAAAACGTTGCGGTTAAGCCGTTTAAGGCTTGAGCCAGCTTTGGATTACCTGCAAGAGACTGAATTTCTTTAGCTATTGCAACGGCAACTTTGGATACTTGAGAAGGAGCAATGCGGAGACGGTGATCCGCCATTCCGCCTGTAAGGGAGAAAATAGACTCTACTTGGTAGAGGCGATTCATTTTATTTTTCTCCAGCTCTTTATCGTAACCGTCGCTGCCACCTTGGCGTTTCTTGGCAAACTCGAGAACTGAGCTTTTTGCATCTAGTTCTAGGCAGTCACTATCGAGCGATAAGATACATTCTGCTTTCTTAAAGTCAGGAGTTAGCTTTACACGCTTCTCACCAAAGGCATCTGCAACCGCTTTATTAGCGACATCATTTTCAAGCGCTTCATAGCTATAAAACTTAACTTCAGGAAATTTCTTTTGTATCTCACGAGCCAGCCTATTTCTCGTTGGTGACTCGTCCGCACCAAAAACAACACCGAGCTTTCCTGCGCTCTTCACAAAAGTAGAGAAGAATTTTTCAAATTCGCCTGCGTCTACCTCTCCCCCATCTTTAAGGAAGCTTTTAGAACGGGAAGGGCTGTAAAGGTTTAAAATAGATGCCTGAACTTGAGCATCCGTTCCCTGTTTATCAGGGTGCGTGTTATTAGGAGCTAACTTAGTAGGTCTGGATTCATATGACGTCACTACTAATGGGACAGCTCCATTGGCAGCCGGCATATTCGTCGCATAATAAAGAGGGCGCCCAGGAACAATCCACTCTGGTGCATCCGCATAGGGTAAAATGTAAGACTCTGGTCGTCTACAAGCCGCCATACCAAGCCCTGCGAGTGCGGTAGATGCACCCATTAGCTTCACGAAGTTACGGCGAGAGAGCTCACGCTCATCCTCTGTCATCGTATCTTCTGCATCGTAAAATTCTCTTATCGACTGATGGCGAAACTTGATTGTATCTTCACGTTCACGCAGACTTCTCCAAACACTTGTAGCTGCCTCGTTCTCAGGAGTCTCAGGGTGATGTAAAACTTTTTTACTCATTCTATAATGCTGGGATTAGGTGTTAGCGGTGACAAGTGGAGCAAGATTCTTTCGGCTGCACATTCCAGTGATCTACTAAATAATGCCCAAGCTTTTCTTGCGATGAAAGGCGCTTACGCTTGAGCTCATCATTTTCGGCGATAAAGGCATTTACGACGTCAGCAACTTCTTTATTCTCCTCTAGGTATTCCTCTGCGTCATAATCAAGATTATATACCTCTTCCAGCGGTCTGACATGCTTCTCTGGATTCCTGTGACAGTCTAAGCAAAACCCCATACTGAGTGACTCCGCGTGATAGACTTCTTCCATTTCATGGACATCACCGTGACAGGACTCACAAGAGACTCCACGGTTCACGTGAGCAGAGTGATTAAAGTAAGCGTAATCTGGAGCACTATGCACACGAACCCATTCTATAGGCTTACCATCGTAATTCTCGTAATTCTTATCGATCGCTTTTCTAAGAGGTTCTAGCTTCGGTGAATCCGTCTTTACGTGTTGGTGACAGTTCCAACACGTATTCGCTGATGGAACATTAGCGTGCCCTGAACTCTCTACAAAACTATGACAATAACGACAATCCAAACCGAGCTGCTGGACGTGCAACTCATGATTATACGGAATAGGCTGAGACGGCATATAGCCTACACGCTGCGCCTTAGGCGTCGCGTAGTAAGTGAATGCTGCAACTAATCCGACTCCTGCGATACCAGCGCATATCGCAAGTTTTAGCGGTGTATAGTTCGTCCAGCGTGGGAAGAAATTAGCCATAGTGTGAAAAGATGACTTAAACGCTTGTGAAAAAATTCACAAGCACTTTTCGAACTTTTCTTCAATTCAACCACCCTTAAATCCAAGGCGTTTCCCGCAGCAAATAAGCGCTCAACTTCATTAAAAAAGAAACGCAGAACTAGCTTGTTATTTCTAATCAAAGAGAGCTGTTTTTCATATTTAAAAAATACTTTATATTGAGGCCTGCATCGCGCTCTATGACAAAATACAAAAAAAGAGCCCCGAAGGACTCTTGAGTTTATAAAAATTATAAGAAAAGCGTCTTAAGCTTTTTTTGCTTTGCGAATGATGTCTGAAACGGTGTCAGAAGGTTGGGCTCCATTAGAGATCCATTTATTCGCCTTCTCCACATCTATTTTCCAGTTTTCACCTTCAACGAGAGGGTCATACGTCCCTATTTGTTCTATATAACGACCATCTCTCGGAGCGCGCTTGTCTGCTGCCACGATTTTATAATATGGGCGATTCTTTGTGCCTTTTCTTTGTAATCTTAGTGCTACCATGTTGGAAAGTCGGTAAATTAGGGGGACGTGATATATTCAGGGAATTAGAACGATGACAAGCTTTTTTTATAATTTTTCCAATCAGGAAGAATTGGAATTAAGACTGGCAGATTCAAAGATCTAACTAACAATTTCGCTCACTTAGTGCCAAATACTTGAACAGCATGATAGTTATTACCTCGTTTGACAACAGCTATGCCCATATTTGACCACCGTTTATCCATCATATTTTTTCTATGTGATGGGCTCTGGTTAAACATATTCAGGAGGCTCGTCGCTACACCTGACGTCGCAGATGTGTAAGACCAAGCTAGATTTTCTGCCGTCGCAATGAATCCTTGCCCTCTTGCGGCAAAAGAGAATGAACTAAAACCACTGTGATTAAGTGCATCTTTTGGCTTTCCTGATTTAGCGTATGCCTGGGAAAGTGATAGTGCTTTCTCTTGTGCTCTTTTTGTCAAGACCGCATCTCTACTCAAAGAGCTTCTCCCCTCGTTCGACCTATGTGAATTAGTAAGGGTAAATAAGGATTGTGAAAGTTTTGCAGAATTTGTGCCGCTATCTGACGACGGTGCTTGAATTGCCGTTTGCCCGCCTCCCCCTGAACATGCAGTAAAGAGTGAAAGTGAGAAGAGTAACGATAATTTAATTAGTATGTGTGTTTTCATGTAACCTACATATAATTACTCGTAGAATTTCAGTCACTAACTTTATTTCCGTATAAACTATGACTCTCAATAGGAGGTCCCTTTTTAAAAGCTCCCTTATCATCAATAAGCTGAATCAATCCAAGAACGCCGTGAGAGGGCTAGTGGCCGCTGCTTTCAGACCTCTCTTAGGTAACCCTATTTCATACGCAGCACGTCCTGCCTGCACTGCGACCTCAAAAGCAACACCCATTTTAACGGGATCTTGCGCAACGGCGATCGCGGTATTCACGAGCACAGCGTCTGCGCCAAGTTCCATCGCTGCTGCGGCATGGCTGGGAGCACCAAGTCCCGCATCAATCACTACAGGGACGGTCGCCTGCGCAATGATAATTTCCAGCTGATCTTTCGTCACCAACCCTTTATTAGTACCAATCGGCGCACCTAGAGGCATTACGGTCGCCGTTCCCACTTCTTCTAGACGCTTTGCCAGCACAGGGTCCGCATTGATATAAGGTAATACCGTAAATCCTTCTTTGACGAGTATCTCTGCGGCTTTAAGAGTCTCAATTGGATCTGGCAAAAGGTAGTTCGGATCTGGATGAATCTCTAGCTTGATCCACTTCGGCAATCCAGCCGCTTCCGCTAGTCTTGCTAACCGGACTGCTTCATCTGCATCCATTGCTCCGCTAGTATTCGCGAGAATAAGAAATTTCTCAGGGTCTACAAAATCCAAAATATTTGCGAACGGATCATTCTTACCACTGAGATCCGCTCGACGCAGAGCCACTGTCACAATTTCAGCTCCAGATGCCTCCAGAGATTCTTTCATCATCTCGTTTGAGGGATACTTACCCGTCCCTATCATGAGGCGAGACTTAAACTGCCTCCCTGCGATGACTAACTTTTCCGTTCCTAAATCCATATCGTTCTATTTACTACGCAGGCTCAGAGGTCACGGAGAATTTTCTGTTTTTATAACATACTACATCAGAAGCTTTTTAGCTGGGATGCTCCCTCACTAAAAAAGCCTCAATGCTTTGAGCATGCCGACTTAGCAACAGCCACTGTCACTACAGCACTGTGAAGGGTCTGAAGTGACATCATATTGAGCCCCTTTTGTTTCACGGGGCTGCCTGACTACATCACGGGTGCAATCAAAAGGCTTCATCTCATTAGGTAAGACGACTTTTTGCGGAGAAATTAACTCAAAGAGCTCTTTATATGGTGCTTGTGAGTAAATCTTAAACGTCTTCTCGCATACGGCGATGCGCTCTCCTCTTACAAAGGCATGGTTATCATCATCGATGACTTCCTTAAATGGACCTTTATAAACCACTGCTTGATTAGCATCCATACATACCCCTTCTTTCCCTTTGTAAGCCTCTACAGTTACAGAGCGAAACTCTATACCTTCAACTGTTTGCCAAGGCTCAGTCTCAAACTTTAATACGTTGATGCCGTAGAACCCTGCATCTTCAAACGCTTTTAAAAAACCTGTTTCTGTCATCGCACCAGAGATACAGCCACTCCATAAGCGAGTATCATCTATGAGGTGCTGCGGTATTTCTTCGTCTGAAACGATGTCTGATATCACAGCCCTACCACCTCTTTTTAAGACGCGGAAAATTTCATTAAACATCTGCTCCTTAAGATCTGTTTCGACAAGATTTAGTACACAGTTAGAAACAACCACATCTACGGAGTCACTCTCGATCATTGGAGACTCTTTC
This sequence comes from uncultured Verrucomicrobiales bacterium, assembly GCA_938008215.1. Taxonomy (GTDB): domain Bacteria; phylum Verrucomicrobiota; class Verrucomicrobiia; order Verrucomicrobiales; family Akkermansiaceae; genus WTJZ01. The sequence goes on from CALLLS010000006.1 coordinate 10,620, forward strand.
TTTAACTTTTTAGCGATTTCCTCAGCCTGCATCCAGCCCTCTGCTGTCGTCACTGGTGCTTTAGCGAGCTCTGCCTCAAATTGTCTCAAGTCTAATGACAAGTCTTGGATGCGCCCTTTTCTAAATTCCACATTATTGTAGCCGATCTTTTCACCTACGATTGGTGCGTTCTTCTCTGCTACCTCTAGCATATCATCCGTCATATCGACACCGATCACCTTTCCAGTTTCTCCTACTACTTGAGAGGCAATAAAACAAATCTTACCTGTCCCAGAACCTAAATCTAATACAGTCTCCCCCTCTTTCACGTATTTTGAAGGGTCTCCACATCCATAATCACGTTCGATGACCTCACTTGGAATAACCTTCAAGTATTCAGGATTATAATCTACTGGGCAACAAAGGGCAGCTTCTCTTTCACTTGAAGCTGCTGCATAACGGTCTTTTACGGATGTTTCAATGATCATAACTTATCTCTTATTATAGAGAAGAAGAAACTCTGGTCTCTATTCCAATGAAAGGAAATAAAGTGAAAAAACACTTAAGGGAACTTCCCTTTTGCCAAAATGGTTATGCGCCATAACCAGTGTTTTTATCCTTAAAGATAGTTTACAGAAGTCACTTAAAGAAGTAATTAATCACACTTCATCGCAAATTCATGGCTACTCTCAACCAATTCTTTACAGACAAAAACCTTTCTCTTCATTCAGGTGAGTGCCTCCCTTCTTACTCCCTTTGTTATAATACGTATGGGATCTTAAATAAGGATAAGAGTAATGCAATCCTCGTATTCCATGCCCTATCAGGAAGTCAAAACCTAACTGGCTCTGACGTAGATGGGCCAAAAGGCTGTGCTTACTGGACAGATGACTCCCATGAAGGTTGGTGGAACGAGTTGGTAGGAAAAGGTAAGGCTGTAGATACTGATAAATACTTCGTTATCTGCTTTAATTATCTGGGCGGGTGCTACGGCAGTTCAGGACCAGCATCCATAAATCCTGAAACAGGCAAGCCATATGGTAGCGCCTTTCCCCCAGTTACCATTAGTGATCAAGCACTTGTTGCTAAGGCTTTACTTGGGCATCTGGAAATAAATACTCTGCACGCCGTCTTAGGTCCATCTGTAGGTGGATTATGTGCTCTAGAGCTAGCCACCACGCACCCAGACCTCACTCCACGCATCGGGCTCTTTGCTTCTGGCTTAAAGTCTACCGTTCTTACCCGCCTTATCCTTTTTGAGCAAATTCTCGCAATCGAGAACGACCCACACTTTAAAGGGGGAGACTATTATGGGGAACGTGAAACGCCTTGGTTAGGGTTAGCGCTAGCTCGCATGATCTCGCATAAAACGTTTGTACACATAGACAACTTTGAGAAAAGAGCGCGCCAAGAGATTAAGCAACATGAGGATATCCTAAGCTGGTATAAGCTACAGGATCCTTTCCAAAGTTACATGCTGCACCAAGGGAAAAAATTTGTGCAGCGATTTGATGCTAATTCTTATCTCCGAATTATCGATATGTGGAGCCGCTTTAATTTTATTAAAGACGACGATGGAGGAGCGATCACCGATCCCTTCGCTAACCTTAGTAAACACAAACAGAAATATCTCGTTTACTCCATAGATTCAGACTTCTGCTTTTATCCAGAAGAGCAGCGGAAACTCGTTGAAGCACTAGAGAACGCAAAACAGGATGTAACTTATCTCACCGTTCACTCTGATAAAGGACATGACTCATTTCTCTTAGAGCCAGACCTCTATGCCCCTCAGCTAAAGCATCTACTGGAAAGTTAAATCAAAATACTGTATTTATTTTCTTTCGATTAGCCGAGCTCTGCGGAGTGATGGAACTCCTTTTGCGTTAATGCCTTAAAAGCGAAGATCCAAAAGGAAATCAGTCCGTAGCTCAGACCTAGGACCACCCCTATATCAATAATTCCTCGCCATGGCTGGCTAAGATAGGAAACCGCCACGATGAGGCAGATAATCATTATAGTAATCACCCAAACGACAATTCGTGTTTTCTTAGTGGATTGAAAAAATCCCATCGCAAAGATTGGGGCAAAAAGCAGACGAATCAACGTTGGGTTACTTCTTAGATACCTTATGCGAGCGGCTGTTCTCGGGGAAAACTTCTTTTGAAAGCCTCGATAGCCTTCTGCCACTAACATAAAAAGCGTGAAGCCAACCATCATCACCCACTGAAAAGTGCTTAGATCCATTTGCAATGCTTCCCAGCCTCTAGGGGCTAGACGTGTGATGGCATTCAACAAGAGGCAACTCACTCCTAAGATTGCCCATATTACTCCAATTATTCCCATATGGCACTACTTTCTATGGTCTTATTTCATATGCAATCTATTTTCTGTAGGGTGTGATTTTTATTTCTTTCTCTGCTCAACCTTGCCTGCACAACACCAAAGGCTTCGATAAAATCATACCCATTAAAAAGCGGCTCTCAGGTTCCCCCAAGAGCCGCTTTATTATAACCTGATTTAAAGTTTAGTCTAAAAGCTCTGCAGGAATAATTCCTCCGTTTGCCGCTAGCTTATTAATAACCACTTTATGCATTTGAATGTTTTGCTCCGCGGTCCCCTCATATCCAGAGATACCAAGTTCAGCTGCAAGTTCTTTACGCGCGCCATAGCTAGCGTCGATATCGAGAACCTTAAGAAGGTCCACGACTGATACTTTCCAATCCAACTTCTCGCTCTTACCTGCGGCTTTTGCAGAAAGGACAGCATCCACGTCTACTTGTTCTGAGGCATCAGGAGCTACCGCGTCTGCGATTGCTGGGTTACCTGATGCATCTGATGATGCTTTTACTTCTGCCTCTTTTTGCTCTTGTGCTTCTTGTTTCTTCTTACCGAAGACTCCGCCTAATATTTTACTAAATATACCCATAGGGTTTCTTTATTAACCAAGTCCACCGAAAGTGCAATTATAATTCTATGGTAGTAATGTAATGAGACTTTACTTAAGAAGCTTCATCCCTTTCACCGTGTAGTTAAGCCCTGAGAAAACGGTAAGGGTGACACAGATATACATGATAAAATAAGTGATCATTCCTATCTCTTGATCACCACCAAATAATAGCTCAACTAAGGCGAGAATACAAAAGAGAATTTGCGAAACCGTCTTCCACTTCCCCCATTGGTCTGCTGGTAACACCACACCTTTTTCCACAAGTAATAAGCGTAGCCCTGTTACAGCGAATTCACGGAATAAGATTATCACAGTCATCCACGCAGGGCAGATTCCTCTTTCCGTGAAGCAAACGAAGGCTGCTGCCACTAGGATTTTGTCCGCCAGTGGGTCTAGCAGTTTCCCTAAATCCGTAACTAGATTCAGTTTCCGCGCTAAGTAACCATCTAGCCAATCTGTGATGGAGGCGATCAGAAAGCACAAGAAAGCGACTAATATCCCCCAATTCGCTTCCACAGTCATAAACGCTGTAAACACAATCGCGAGAAAAACGCGGAAAAGACTTAAGCTATTTGGAAGATTCATGAAATGAACAAATACTATGTTACACGTTGTGGCAAGTTCGGTATTGCTTAACGAAGACTCTCTCTTTAAAGCAGATACAAACACATTATTATATGGCAGAGAGTGACTTTGGATTGATTGGGTTAGCAGTGATGGGGCAAAATTTAGTTCTTAATGTAGAGAGCCGTGGGTTTACCGTGTCCGTTTATAATAGAACGACTTCTACGATGGAGGAATTTATCGCAGAGAATCCTGGAAAAAAATTAGTGGGATGTCCTAGTATAGAAGACTTCGTGGCGAGTCTTTCGCGCCCGCGCAAGGTAATGATCATGGTGAAAGCTGGGGGACCAGTTGATAAAGTGATCGAATCACTCCTTCCTCACCTTGAAGAGGGTGACATCGTAATTGACGGAGGGAACTCTCTCTATACAGATACAGAGCGACGCGATGAATGGCTGACCAAAGAGGGGTTACGTTTCATCGGTGCTGGGGTTTCTGGTGGTGAGGAAGGCGCTCTTAAAGGTCCGTCCATCATGCCTGGAGGGCCAGAGTCCACATGGGAAGTTATGAAGCCGATCTTTGAAGCGATTTCAGCAAAGGTAGATGGCGAACCATGTGTAACACATATCGGAAAAGGTGGTGCGGGGCACTTCGTTAAAATGGTTCATAATGGGATTGAGTATGGTGATATGCAGCTCATCTGTGAGGCTTATAATATTTTTAAAGCCGCTGGATTTAGTCATGATGAGCTCGCTGACATCTTCGCCGAATGGAATAATGGAGATCTAGAATCCTTCCTCATTGAAATCACCTCACACATCTTCAAACAAAAAGACCCTGAAACAGGGAAAGACATTATCGACGTAATCGTAGATAAGGCGGGGCAAAAAGGAACAGGGCGCTGGACTGTAATGGGTTCTGTAGAGCAAGCCGTTCCCTTCTCCACAATAGCTGGATCAGTAGAAGCACGTATTATCTCTTCTCTCCGTGACCAAAGAAAAGTAGCTTCAGGGGTCTTACAAGGTCCATCAAACTGGAACTTTCATCTTAATATTTCTAAAGAAGAACTAGTAGCTAAGGTGAGAAATGCTCTCTATGCTTCTAAGATCGTTTCATACGCGCAAGGACTAGACCTCATTACTAAAGTAGGTGAAGATAAAGGCTGGAACCTGAATCTTGGTGAAATAGCTAAGATTTGGCGTGGTGGATGTATCATCCGTGCGAAGTTCTTAAACCGTATCACGGAGGCATACACTGCTGATACACCACCTACAAACCTCATGCTCGCACCGTTCTTCACAGAAATTCTTAATACTGGGCAACAAGACTGGCGTGAAGTAGTGGCGCTGGCTGCGACGAACGGTATCCCTGTGCCATCCTTTGGTGGATCACTTTCATACTATGATGCTTACCGGGCTGAAAGACTCCCCGCCAACCTGCTACAGGCACAGCGTGATTTCTTTGGAGCGCATACCTATGAACGCTTAGACAAGCCAGAAGGAGAATTCTTCCACACAGAATGGCCTGAGCTACTTGCGTAAGCTAACTAATTCTAGCGGGCTGTTTATCTGTAACACACAGCCCCGCTTTATTTGAGCTTTGGAAGTGCAAGCATAACTTGCTGCTTCATGGCTTTACCTGGCTTAAACTTTACGGTGGCACGCTGGGGAACTAACACCTTCTGAGAGGTGTCTCTTGGGTTATGCGCAACTCTCGCTTTCGTAGCCTTGACTTCGAAGGCCCCAAAGTTTCTCAGCACTACGCTATTTCCTTCAGATAATTCATCAGTCACTTTTTCTAGCAAACTTTCCAAGACTTTTGAAACCTGCTCTCTGGTAAAACCAACAGTATCACTTACAGCCTCCACTAAATCTTTTTTAATGACCGTTTTCATAACCGCTTTTAATCAAGCAGTCTAATCAGCAGAATAACAGGAAAAATCTCCCTGCATCTAAAAACAAGTAAATTGAAATCTCAGTTTAAAGTAAAGTCTGTCCCAAGGTAGTGCTTGCGAGCCATTTCATTATTAGAAATTTCCTCTCGCGTTCCTTGCATCACCACTTCCCCCTCAAGAAGGAGGTAGGCACGGTCGACGATCTTAAGCGTCTCTCTAACGTTGTGATCCGTTATTAAAATTGAAAGCCCATCTACTTCACGCAGCTCCGCTATAATGGTTTGAATATCCTTAATGGCAATCGGATCAACCCCTGAAAATGGCTCGTCCAGCATTAAAACGTCAGGATCCATGCATAATGATCTAGCGATGGTAAGCCTTCTTTTCTCCCCGCCAGATAAAGTAATTGCTTGAGATTTTCTAATTCCTTGAATCTTAAACCGTTCTAAGAGGTTCTCTGCCTTCTCTTTTTTTTCTTTTCTAGATAGATCTTTCCTCGTTTCTAAAACCGCCATTAAATTATCCCAAACAGAGAGGGTTCTAAAAATAGACTCCTCTTGCGGGAGATATCCTAATCCCATACGCGCACGCTTTTGCATAGGATAACGCGTTACATTCTGGCTTTTTAGATATATCTCCCCTTGGTCAGGCCTCACTAAACCTGCTATCATGTAAAAGGATGTGGTCTTACCTGCTCCATTAGGTCCAAGAAGTCCTACTATTTCCTCATGCCCTACATCCATGGAAACATTAGAAACCACGGGACGGCTTCCATAGACCTTACGGAGATTAACAGCCTCTAAAAGTGTTTTATTATCCTTACTCATCTTCTTCAGGCAAGTAGACAGTGCGTTTTTTACCAGGACCTGATGAAAACCCGTTTTTACTAATTTTCACCCACACCTTTGGCTCTAAGGCTTCAAAGAAATTCCGGCCTTGCTTCACAGTCGGCAAGCCTCCTTCAAGTAATATTTCACCTGTCTCTACATCATAATAGGCGGTTTCTCCAGTAGCTTTAATAGGCGGCTGATCTCCTTCATTTTTATAGGTGATTTCTACATTTCCAGTGGCTATCAACTCTTTTACATCACTTGAGCCAAATCCCATCATGCTCTCTTCATTCTTAGTCTGCTCCTTTTTCTCAGTAAGAAAAATTTTGAGTTGATCAACACATTGCAGCTCAAATCTTGGCTCAATAACTACTACATTCTTCAAACATACAACATGCCCTTCTTCCGCATCAAAATACATGCCGTCATCACAAGTCACAGTTAAGGCTCCATTTGGAACACTGAGCACGCTGCTTTCTTCGGCTCTTTCTTTCTTTACTAAAAGGTCTGCGTTCCCTGTTTTCGTGAGAAAGTTAGAAAGCTTTTTATCACTGTCTTCAAGCTGAGATGCTACTTCCTGCCTCTTTTTAGCCACTAACTCATTCTGCGCTGGCGAATAATTGTCTGGGGTCTCTTTAAGCTCGCTCACTTTATTTAAGGTTTCCTCTGAAGGTGCTGAGGGAGGTGCAGCTTCAGACGGAAGAAGAGCCATAGCACTAAGTAATCCTACCCCAAATTTTAGTGCGGTATTCTTAGGAATAAAAAACGCTTTTGCAGGACCAGTCACGAAGAGCTCTTTTTTCTTAGTATCATAAAAAGCTCCTGTTCCCTTTAGTGTAAATGAATCATTTTTTATCGTCATCTGTTCTTCTACCTCTAGGTAACTCTTCTGGTAATAAAAACGAGCTTTTTCCATATCTATCACAAGAGGCTCTCTATCTGTAAAATATTCCACTGTTGCATGATATGCTTCCAGAATTCCTTTATCTTTATCAATAATGACTGCCTCTTCGGCTTTAAGTAAAGAAGTCGGCTTAAGCTCGTCATCATAACTTGGAATCACAACACTTGTGAGTGCCGTGCCGTTCGGCAAGTATTCCATAATAGGAAGTTTATTCTTAACCTCAGCAACACCTTCCATCAAGATGGAAAAATAAGTGAGAAGTAGGAATACTTTCTGGAATCGCCCCATAAACACGTCTTTGTTGGAACCCTTTTACTTTAGGCACTTATGTATTGCCACTAGTGATTCTAAAACGGATTTTAATTCACTCAATGGTATTTGATTTGGTCCATCAGACATTGCTTTAGAAGGATTCTCATGCGTTTCGATGAATACACCATTCACACCTGTAGCTACTGCTGCCCGTGCCAATACGGGAGCCAAGACTCCATCTCCTCCTGTTGTTCCGCCTTCTCCGCCTGGGCGTTGAACAGAATGAGTAGCATCAAAAATCACAAGATTCCCCTGCTCTGCCATCCAATACAAAGCCCTCATATCTGCTACTAAATTGTTGTAGCCAAAAGAAGTTCCCCTCTCGGTCAATAAAAACTTCTCACAGCCAAAAGCTCTCATTTTATCCGCGATGTTTTTAACGTCCCAAGGAGCTAGGAATTGTCCCTTTTTTACATTTACCGCTCTTCCAGTATCAGCGCATGCCTTTAAGAGATCTGTTTGCCTACAGAGGAAAGCAGGAATTTGGAGTAAGTCTATATAATCTGCTGCTATAGCCGCTTGCTCTGGAGTGTGAATATCTGTGGTTACAGGGACTCCAAGCTCTTCTCCAATCGATTTCAACAAAGCGCATCCTTCTTTTACTCCTGGGCCTCGATACGAATCCACGGATGTACGATTTGCCTTATCAAAGGATGCCTTAAAAATGAATTGAATCCCTAACTCATGCGCAATTTTCTGAATTTTACGCGCCATATGCCAAGTGAACTCCTCAGATTCTATAGCGCAAGGGCCTAAGATAAAAAAAAGCTCTTCTCCGCCAAGAGTTAGGTCTTTGAGTTTAAAAGGTTTTGTCATTATACTTGGTGTTGGAGTTGTGTCGTTTTATCGTATAGAGAGTCTAAGGTCATGATGGTATCATTAAGAAGGGTATTTTCTGAATCACTCAGATTGCCCACCGTCTTTTCTCGTAACATATATAAGACATTCATAGTTCCTTTCGCTGCTTGCATATTGACCGTTTTTTCACCCAGTATTGGGTGTTCGCGCTTTCCTAAGAAAACGCCCACATTTGAAGCTTGTTTCAGAACGAAATCAGAAAAAATTATACTATTGGACATTGTTTGGATTTGTTGAAACTACTGTGATTAGAGGTAGTGCATCTGAGAAGTATTTTTTCAAACAATCTGAAACCTCTTTTATAGTAAGATTCTTCATTCTCTCCCTCTCTTCATTTCTATAATTTAAATCTTTCCCGAATAATACATTTATTCCGTGCGTCCGCGCTTGACTAGAATGGGATTGATCTTGCTTCGCATTTTGGGTCACTAGCCCTGCCTTTACCCGTTCAAGTTCGTCCTGAGAAATCCCTCGACCAACAATTTTCGCTATGAGGAACTGCAACTCCTCTACCGCTTCCTCTTTCCTTTCAGGTGATGTCCCAATATAAAAGCTGAACATTCCCGTATTCACTCCGAAAAATTGATTACACGAGACATAGTATGCTAGCCCCTTCTCTTCTCTTAGCTCTGTAAAAAGAGGTCCTGCCATACTTGATAAATAATCCTGAATAAGTTCTAAGCTACTTGTATCCTCTGATCCTATACTTGCCCCTGGATAAGAAATAACGACCACCGCTTGCTCCTTCTCTAGTTCCACATCTATCCTTCCTGCCCCAAATTGGGGCATCGGTAATTTAGCAGTAACCTTATTATAGGACAACTTCCCGAAGGTGTTCTCTAATAAGTCTAAGTGAGCACCTTTAACTTCACCGAAGACTGCCAATGTTGCTTCATTATGCTCTATCAGCGTCTTATGGTACTTTACTAAATCGTTTTTTGATATCGCTTCTATTGATTCCAAGGAGCCTAATTGACTAAGCCGGTAAGGTGACCCCTGAAGTAAATTCCTTCTACAATGCCAGAAGGCTAGACGTAATGGATCTTGGGAGCTTTCTTTAATTTTAGCCAACAGCAAATCCTTTTCCTTTATCATTTGCGCCTCATCAAAAAGAGGCTCCGTGAGTGCCTCTGTAGCAAGTTCACATAGAGCTTGTATATCCTCCTCTAAGCAAAAACCACTCACTATAAAGGTATTATTCCCATGAGACATGGACAAAGATGCTCCTATCCCGTCTAAGAGCGAAACGAACTCTTCTGCATTACGTTTCTGCGTTCCTTTGCCCAATAGGATAGAATGCAAAGCCCCAATGCCTTCAAGCTCTTCAGTATGTATCGTATTCCCTCCTTTAAAGATGAGCTGAAAGCTGATCGTCGGCAGATTAGCATCTCTCCCAATTATCAATGGCAGTCCATTTTTTAGGTAACTAAGTTCAGGAAGAATTTTTTCTTTCCCAGCATCATTAAGAGTTTCTTTTTCTGAGCTGAGACCTTCAGGCACGAGTGAAAAGCTAGCTGTTGGAGTATCTCTTAAATACTTATTCGCTACTCTTTCTAAATCTGCAACAGTCACTTTTTGGACTTGCTCTAAGTAAAGTCGTGTAAAATCAAGATTGCGCGTCTCAAACCAATTGCTACCCAAATCTTTCGCCCTCCCTTCCACTGTTCTCAGCGTGCTTATTTGAGAGACTACTGCTTGCTTCTTAACGCGCTTAAGCGCTTCCTCCATAGCGGAAAAATCAAGTACCCTAATCTCCTCAAGGATTGCTTCACTTAAAGGTTCGTGTTTTTCTGGAAGAGCCTCCGTAGAAATAGCAAACATCCCACTCTTATTCTTTGGATGCCAGCACCAAGCCGAAAGGTTTAAAGCTAGTCCGTTACCTTCTCTCAAATTTTGATAAAGAGAAGAGGAGCGTGCCCCACCAATCACCGAAGCAAGCGTTTCTAAAGGCAAAAAATCTGGATGTCCCGCTTTCGGTATATGCCACATGCGCGTGCTCTTACAAATCGGGATCGGAAACTCTTTTTGAGCAATAACATCCACTGATAGCGCAGTTTCCGTAGGTAATGCCACTTCTTGTAACCTTCTAGGAGGCACCTGCAATGCATGTTCTGCAAGACCCTTTAGTAATTCCTCACTATTCACATCACCAGAAATTACAATAAATGAATTATCAAAGGTGTAGCGCCCTTCATGATAGTTCACCATTTCCTCATGAGTAATGGCATCAAAACGCTCGCGGTATCCTATGATTGGAAACCTTCTAGAATCTGTTTGGTATGCAGTTTTCATCAGCTCCTCCCATCCCACGCTATTAGGGTCATCCATCCCCATTGATATCTCCTTTCGAATAACCTCTTTTTCCATTTCTAGGTCTTGCTCTGGGAGACTAGGCAAATAAACGAGTTCAAACAACATATGAAGAAGCTCCTTAGCTGCTGTAGATGGTCCATCTAGGTAATAAACCGTCCGGTCATATGTCGTATAAGCATTCCATGAACCGCCAAGCTCTTCCACTCGGTTTGCCAATACATCACCAGAGTAGCTTTTAGTCCCCTTAAAAACCATATGCTCCAGTAAGTGTGAGAGCCCAGCACCAGGATACGGAAGCTCATGCATACTTCCCGTCTCCACCCAAATTTGTAAGCTGACTAGAGGGTGAGCATGATCCTCATGAAAAATGACATCTAAACCATTCTCGAGCTCCTTCTTGAATCCCTTAGTTTTTGGAAAGATCATTCACATTCGTTAGCTAGCACAACTAATCCACACAATGAAAAACTGACCTAACAATAAATAACAATAAATAACAATAAATAACGATAACGGAAGTCTTGCAGTTTAAGAAACAAAATGGCAGTTCTAATGAATGATTCCACCCATAGTCATCATTCATTACCATCTCCGCCCTGGAGGCGTTACGAAGGTGATTGAAAATCAGGTGGATGCACTCACTTCCGCGGGAGTAGACTATGTCATCCTTACAGGAGAGGGTTACTCTGGTGAAAAAGGACTGAAACAAATCGTCATTCCAAAACTCGCCTACTATGAGCAGTCTTCCAATATTGAAGAGGAAGGGGCTGCTCTCTACAATGATTGTTTAAAAGCCATATATTCCAGATTTGGACAAAGCCAAGTTCTCTGGCATATTCACAACCCTCATTTAGGTAAAAATGTAATCTTCCCTGAATTCTTAGAATGCATTGCGGAAAAGAAAGAGAAAATTCTCTTTCTCTGTCATGACTTTGCTGAAGATGGACGAGCGACTAATTACCAACTCATCAAAGGTGCTGAGAACGTTTACCCCATCGCGCCCAATATTCTTTATGGGTTCCTTAACTCTAGAGACCAAAAATTACTCATCCAAGCTGGTATCCCAGAAAAATATACCCGATTACTGTCTAACGCTACTGCCCCTAGCGAAGTGAAGCGAGATTCCTACTACCACCTTCATAAAACAGTGCTTTACCCAGTAAGGGGGATTCGCAGAAAAAACTTAGGGGAATTCCTCCTTTGGGCGGTTCTCGCCCCAGAAGATGTTACCTTTGCCCTCACTCGTGCTCCCCAAAACCAAAAATGGGTGCCTTACTATGAGGTTTGGGAAACACTTGCGGAAGAGCTGCAATTGCCCGTTCAACTAAATTGTGTAGGATCCAAAAACAATGAAGATCGTAGCTTCCAAGATTGGCTCTCTTGCGCCACCCATTGTATGACCACCTCCATTGTGGAAGGGTTCGGTCTCACCTTTCTAGAACCTCAAGCATTAGGAATTCCTCTCATTGGACGAGACCTCCCAGACATTACACAAGACGTGAAAAGTAATGGGGTACAACTCGGAAAGCTTTACACAAGACTCCTTCTTCCCCTCTCAGCGATAGATGCAGACATGCTAAAATCTGAGCTGAATGATGGCCTAGAGATATCATACCTCTCATATGGTGAAGAATACCTTGAAGAGTATTTAATCAGTGCTTGGGAGGAACTCACCCACGACGATAAAATTGACTTTGGAAACCTTCCAGAGCATTTCCAAGTTGACCTTATCACTCGAGTTCATTCGGGAGAGCCGATAGATTTCTTTGTAGAACTTGAAAACGGAGTAGCCGAAAACGCGCATGAATGGATCAAGAATGCCCTCTCCTATACTCCCCTTATCAAGTCTGACAATATTGATTACTATAGCTTAGATTCCTACAAAGATAGGTTAATATCCCCTTTGGTCGAGCTATCTAAAGCTACCTGTTCATCGCCGACTTGGTTAAAAAAGGATAACGTTCTTCAGTCTTACCTTAAACCTGAACGCTTCCACTTTTTAAGAACTTAAATCCTTTAGGGTTTACCAAGAAGAGCGCTCCCTTTCAGGGCTTCTAAAAACCCCAGTCACCGTTGGTAGAGCGATCATGCCTGATCTCTCTGAATCCCCGATCGCGTATAAAAACGCGGATCAGTTAAAGGAGCAGCTTAAGCAGTTCGACCTCGCGGAGGTCGTGGCAGAGATTCACCCTCTCGGCTGTATCATGGCGGGTGAGGATAAAATTCCACGGTGGAAACGGAAGAAAGAAAGGCTCACACTCAAACAAAAACGCCAAATCGAGCATCGAGCATCGAGCATCGAGCAGAGCGTCGGACAGAGAAGCAACATCTCGGTCAGATGACGCATGAGGCATGAGGCATGAGATAAGGCACCCCTCCCTCTCTCTAAAAATCACATAGAAGGGTAAAAAACATTTTCCATTTCTTAGAGAGTCTGATTTGAAGAGACTAGCATGAGGCAAATAGAGTTCGACCCTAGCAATATCGAAGACCGTTCTTTTAGTGAATGGATAGAAGTGCGTGATTCGGGTATTCACGGAAGCGGGGTCTTCGCAGCTAAGGACACCCCTAAGGAGACGCGTATCATGGAGTATCTGGGTGAGCACATCGATAAAGAAGAAAGCGAAAAACGGGCTTGGGCTCAGATAGATGTTGCGAAAGAAACCGGTGGAGCCTCTGTATATATTTTTACTCTTGATGAGGAGTGGGACATCGATGGTAACTTTGAGTGGAACACCGCTAGGCTTATAAACCATTCATGTAATCCTAATTGTGAGACCTGGATAGAAGAGGATCAAATCTTTGTGTATGCGCTGCGCGACCTTAAGAAGGGAGAGGAACTTACCTTTAATTATGGGTTTGAAGCTGATACATATGAAGATCACCCCTGCCGGTGTGGTTCAGAAAAGTGTGTGGGCTACATCGTTGCTAAAGAGGAGTGGCCTAAATTAAAGGAGCTACTGAATGAGGTAATATAGTAATTTATCGATGATAGCCCTAGATGCGCTATTATAAATTCCTCAATATTGCTTTGGACAGCATAAGGGAAATACTATAAGCATTTGCACGCACATGGAAATAGACGTCATAAACGCAGCCTTTGACTTAAAGTATATCACTCCTGGCGAGATAGAGGAATGCTTAGAAGATCCATACGCGCTAAGGGTCTTACCCGACGTAGATCATGGTCCTAAATCCACTCGGTATTATCTTATCGGCAAGAGCATACACGCTCGGTGCCTCTTCCTCAGTTTTGTGACGAATGGCAAGATCGCAAATATCATCTTTGGTAGAGAGGCCACTGCCTTAGAAAAAACCCACTACGAACGCTTGCAAGCAGAGTTCTAAATGAGAGCTCATTACTCTTTCCTAATCTTCTTATGAAAACCTTAATGTCTTGGTCAGATTTACCATCATTCTCTTCCGCGGAGGAAGAAGCTACATATTGGTCTGAGCACCAACTAGATCCGCATCTCATAGAAGGCAGCTTGCATAGACCAGACTCCAGAGAGTCGACTACCGTGACCTTAAGGTTTGACCCCCGAATGCTTTCTAAAATAAAACGGATCGCTCGAGGACGCTATCTCAATTATCAATCCATGGTTAAGCAATGGCTTGCGGAACGAATTGAGGAAGAACAGCGTGATCTCTAAACCACTTTTTTCATCTCTCCTTGATGCCACTCTAAAAGGTCGCCACCTTTATTTGATTTTATGGATCATTTGGTTTTTATGCCTTTGGTATCTCTCTAGTGGTACACTCCCAAAAATGCCTGATTCAGGTATCCAAATCTCTGATAAAGTTCTGCATTGGGGCTACTTCAGTATCGGGGGAGCATTGATGACATTTTTTGCCCTGTCTCTGAGTAATCTTCGTAAACTTAACCCTTCCGTTTTTATCGGATTACTCCTCTTAGGAATGGCAGTCGGAGCGATCGATGAAGTCCATCAATGCTGGAATTTAAACCGTAGTGGAAAAGACTTTGGGGACTTCCTTGCTGATACCATTGGGACCCTATCCGGGATCGTTGTCGCTCAAAAAGTTTGGTTACTCCTATCCCAAACTTTTTATTGCAAAGCATAGAGAATTATTCCACCACTTTATAAATTATACTATATGGCTGTTAACATAGAAATGCCCAAGCTCTCTGATACCATGACAGAGGGCACTCTTGTAAGCTGGAAAAAAGCTGAGGGAGACACCGTAGAAGCAGGTGATATCATCGCGGAAATAGAAACGGATAAGGCAACCATGGAAATGGAAGCTTTTGATGATGGGATACTCGCAAAAATCTTTATTGAAGAAGGGGGTAAAGCCCCTGTAGGGCAACTTTTAGCTATCCTAGCCGAAGAGGATGAATCTGTAGAAGACGCCATCGCAAGCGTAGGTGATAGCGCAGCGGCGCAAGAAGCAAGCATGCCAGCTCAGAAAGCTTCTTCATCTCAGCCTGAAGCAACATCCAAGGCTTCAGATAATCCGACCACTAAAGCTGACGGATCTAGGCTAAAAGTTTCTCCGTTAGCACGTAAGCTTGCTGCTGAAAAGGGAATAGACCTCACTTCCATTCAAGGTTCAGGCTCTGGCGGACGCATCGTAAAAGAAGATGTGCTAAATGCTCCAGCAGGTGGCGCTGCTCCTTCTTCATCGACCGCTTCATCACCTGCTCCAGCCATACAAGCGATCAGCCCAGTAGCCTCTGGAGAAGACCAGAAAATTCCAGTCTCTTCTATGCGTAAAATCATAGCGGACAGACTTCTCACATCTAAAGTTACTATTCCTCATTTCTATCTTCACGTTGAGGTAAACGCTGAAGAGTTAATGACGCTTCGTAAGCAGATTAACTCACAAGCAGAAGCATCACATGGAAATAAATATACCTTCAATGATTTCATCCTAAAGGCTGTTATTAATGCCTCTATGACTGTGCCTGCTGTTAATGCCAGTTATGCGGGTGACCACATCGTGCAATATGGCAACGTAGGCGTTTCCGTAGCAATTGCAGTAGAAGATGGTCTCGTCACGCCAGTAGTGAAACAAGCGCAGACTAAGTCACTATTCCAAATCTCCAAAGAAGTAAAAGATATGGCTGCGAGAGCGAGAGATAAGAAGCTCCGCCCAGATGAATTCGATGGTGGCACGGTCACGGTCTCTAACCTAGGCAGCTACGGAATTGACTCCTTTGACGCGATCGTTAACCCACCACAAGCAGCTATCATATCAGTTGGAGGCATCATTGATAAGCCAATCGTTAAGAATGGTGAGATCGTCCCAGGAAAAATGATGAATATCGGGCTTTCCTGTGATCACCGCGTCGTCGATGGTGCAGTAGGAGCTCAATTCCTTAGTGAAATTAAGAAACTCCTTGAGAATCCAGCACTTATGCTTGTTTAAGCTTAGCTGAAATAAAAAACTCTTAAGGGGCGATTCTATGAATCGCCCTTTAGCTTTTAAAGAAAATGAAGATATATGTCCACCATAACTGTTCTAGCTGTAAGAAAGCACTCAAGTGGCTTGCAGAAAATAACATCCAAGCGGAAGTTATCAACTTACTGGAAGAGACGCCATCTAAAGAAGAGTTTCAGATTATGGTGAATTCCTATAACGGAAATCACAAAAAACTCTTCAATACCTCTGGGCAACTTTACCGAGAAATGAAGATGAAAGAGCTGCTCCCCTCTATGTCCCAAGATGATATCTACGAGCTACTAGGAAGAGAAGGAATGCTTGTGAAACGACCTTTTCTGATAATCTCTCAGGACAAAGGTCTCGTCGGCTTTAAAGAAAAAGAGTGGAAAGACTTAGCCTGAGACGCTTCGTCTAACGTATAGTTATTTAGAGACCTTATTTATCTAGGAAGACAATCTTCTTATCTCCAGAAGCGTCAGCCTCAGCGCGCATCTGTGCCTCATGCTGTTCTGGAGAGCAGGAGGAGTCAATAGGCGCGTCAGGTACCTCTTCTTTCCTTTCAATGAGTCCGTGTTCCACCATCCAATCTTCTACTTCTTCACCAGAAACATCAGCAAGCATCGTTCCGTTCACATCCACACATGGAGAAAGTGGCTGTCCTGAGCGTTGCTCCATTTCCCAGCGAAAGGCAGGATTTGCAATGATATCTTTTTCTTCAAAGGAGAGATCATACTTCCGCATGATAGCTCTCACGCCTTCAGACCATCCACAATAGGTCTTTAAATAACAAAGGATTTTAGGTTGTTCAGTCATATCTTAAAACTACAGACATATTGGAATCATACAACAGATTTTTATTCCCTCGCGCCTCGCATTTGATAATTTCTTACCTATGAAGGTTATCTTAAACTTTGCAATTTCTGTTGATGGGAAGATAGGAGCCTCATCAGGTGGAGCATCTAAGTTTACCTCCAAAAAAGATCTAGAAAGGCTCTGGGAGATACGTAAGACTGCAGATGCCATTATGGTGGGGCGCGGAACGCTAGAAGCAGACCATATGACCCTGACTATTCCTACAGAAGTACGTCCTGCTAAGCAACCTCTACGTATTATAGTATCACGCAAAGGTCAGTTTGATTTCAAACATCCCGTTTTCCATAAAGAAGGCGGGGAAATCCACCTTCTTTCTACTGGCACCCCACTAAAAAATCCACCACCAAGTATTTCTGCTCACCAAATGCCACTTGGCACTTTCCTTAAATATTGTAAGGAGACGCTATATATTAAAACCCTTCTCTGTGAGGGGGGCGGTGAATTAGTTAGAAGTCTCGCTGAGCTAAATGTGATCACAGACATTCACTTAACGCTAGCAGGACACACTCTCATTGGAGGAGCAGGATCTCCAGGGATTCTTGGGCTCCTCAAAACTCACTTGTCAAAATCTCAAAAATTTAAGCTTACATACTTCGAGCCTTTTGATAATGGCGAGTGCTTTCTCTCCTATACTACTTCATCTTGATTATTAAGGTCATTAAGAAGCTCTTTCATATTTTCCGCGTCTCTCCAGACCTTTTTAGAGATTAAAATCGGGGCGTTTTGTCTCACGGCAAGAGCCATAGCGTCGCTTGGGCGGGCATCTATCTCAAGTATCTTTCTCTCCATCACCTCATTCTCCATTTCCCAATAAACACGAGAGTAAAAAACATCGTCTCTATAGTCATGAATAATCATTTTGGTCATCTTTCCTCCGAACCCATTGAGAGTTGCTGAAAACAGATCATGCGTCATAGGTCGCTCCGTATCGTTACCCGACAATGAGTCATTTATGGTATGTCCAATGTGTAGGTCTATGAAGAAGTGAATGACTTTTTTCTCATTCCCAAGAAACACCGCACAGCCTGCTCTAGTGGGTATAAGAGCCGCTATTTCAATCTCTAACAGCCTCATATTTCATCCCTTTCTAAATAAATTCGGCTCTGTTTCACATATTTAAGTGCCCAATTCTTCACCTTGCTGCGCTCCTCATCACTCAACGCTCTGACCACTTTTGCAGGAGAACCTAATACCAGAGAACCACAAGGAATCTCCGTGCCTCCCGTAACTAAGGAATTTGCGCCAATGATAGATTGCTCTCCAATTACCGCCCCGTCCAAAATAGTCGCACCCATTCCTACGAGCACTTCATTCTTAATCGTGCAAGCATGTATGATGGCTGAGTGCCCTATAGTTACAAGATCACCCAATACGCACGCAAAATCATCTGAATTGTGTAATACCGCATTATCCTGAACATTAGTTTGCTTTCCTACATGAATTTCGTTAATATCGCCACGCAATGTAGTATTATACCAAATGCTACTTTCTGCTCCGATCCAGACTCTCCCAATCACATCCGCACTAGACGCTAAAAAACTACTCGGATCTATCTTAGGAGAAAAACTCTGATAATTTTCAATAGACATAAATTACTTTAGAGCGAGTTTACTTCCTCCCTTTCCGATGACAACGAAGAACCAACAAAAACCGCCAATCTTCTAAATGCACACCTTTTTAGTCATAGTGGCATGCCTCATTGTAGCACTTGGACTCAGAATGAGTAGTATCCGCTCTGCCAAAAAGCTTGGGGCCTTCGTGTTTATTTTATCAATGGTTTATCTCGGCTACCGCATCTCAGACCATTGGTTAGGTGCAGTTATTGGCGGTGGCATTTGGCTACTTCTTCCATTAATTGAGATTTACACTAAGAGGTCTAAAGAGAGTTATCCCTTATCACCGAGCCCATTAGCATCTTTGCCCGAAGTAAATGAATCCTTTTTCCCGTATGCCTCAGCTTACAGATCTCAGCTGGACGAGCTAGGCTTTGACGCTGTAGATAACCTTTCTTGGCGTTGGCTGGAAACGCACCAGCATCACCGCTTCTTTTGGAATCCAGAACTCAACACCATTGCTTCAGTTTGCCTTTGTGAACTAGAAAAAATAGCCTTCACTTTCGTCATTTTTCACTCTGAGTTAGCAGATGGCACTGTGCTCAGGACTACTAATTACCCCTTTACGAGCCCGCTAATTCATCCACCTAAGACGCACTGGAAACACGTGCCTTGTGAGGAGAAGCATCTCCCCACCATTTTCCAATCTCATCAGTCGCTTATTGCTAAGCATAACGTAAAACCCTGTGCCCTAGTGATTCCTGATCCAGATAAAATTTCAGAAAAATGGACGAGAGAATATTCAGAAAGAATTCAGTATAATCTATCTAAAAAGCTCATAAAGGCAGACGGTGAGCTCTTTAAATTTACTCCTTTAGGTTACTTTCATCTCTGGGTTCAGGCCGTGAGGGATTTCATTAGACTTTGTTAACTAATCTCGCTAACTAGTTCCGCACATTGCAGCTTCAGTTCATTTTTTGAGAAGAGGCCTCATATGATTTCACTTTACCCTGCGTAAACCTTTGTCGTTTCTTTTACGATTCGGTCCCAATCAAAAACCTCTTGGCAAAAATCAAACCCTTGGTTGGCTAATCTGGTTGCGAGTCCTTTATTGTCTAAGACTCGTAAAATGGCATCAGCTAGAGCGTCTGCGTCCTTTTCTGGCACTAATAGCCCTGTTTTCTCATCTTTAATAATATCCACGATTCCACCCACTCCAGATGCCACTACGGGTTTGCGGTGGCGTAGCGCTTCTATCAGGACGACTCCTAGCCCTTCCGTATCTCCCCGATCATCAAAAATCGCAGGGTGGACATAACAAGTGCAAGTATTATAAAGATCTGCTAAGCGCTCACTTGAGACAAAGCCAGCCCATTCGACGACCTCGTCTAATCCTAACTCCGTCGTGAGAGCCATCCACTCCTCTTTACAATCTCCCTCTCCTGTAATGACAACCTGTACGCGCTGCTTTTCTAAGACCTTCGGTAATGCTTCCAAAAGAAAATGGAGTCCTTTTCTCTGAATAAGGCGTCCACAATTTAAAAGCAATGGAGGGTCTACGACCTTAGGAGTTGTCTCTCCCGCATTCGCAGCCGTTACCGTGGCACCATAAGGGAGAATGTAGACTTCTTTATTAGCAAGCTTCTTCACTTCATTTGCCGTGTGGGAGCTATTTGCGCAGAGGGCATCACCTGTTCCTAATAACCAAGCAAGCGTACGCCTAATCACGCCACTCTTACGTCCCAGCGCAAGTTCTGCTCCGTGACAGGTCATTACTATTCTTGTCCCCAGTAGTTTTTGCGGGAGCAGAGTCATAAAGCCATGAGGAAACGGCCAGTGACAGTGAATGACATCAAACTTATGCTTAAGTGTCCACCTGAAGACCGCGAGAACTCCAAAGATAATATAGGTGAGCGCAAAGACTTTAAAAAGTGGAGATCCTTGCTTGTTTGGAGCCCCTTCATCATGAGTGAGCGTTTCTAGAGGCTTGGGTGCGTATCGCCACCTTAGTACAGGCACTCCATCGATCTCATGATCTTTTAAGCCCTTCCAAGAAGGAGCTAAAACGGTAATTTCGTGCCCTGCCTTAGCACAGCGGTTGACGGTCTCGCGTTGCCACGGAACTCCAGGGTCGTCATGTGAGCGAGGATATGTAGAACCTAAGACTGCAATTTTCATATTTACATTTTTTACGCAGAAGTTCCCTTAAGAGTTTAAACAGCCTTCTCCTCTGGTCGTAATGCACGACTTGCCATTAGTGCGTTATTGAGAACTTTGACCAGTTCATCCCTTTTTACAGGCTTAGAGAGGAAATCAAACCCTCCTGCCTTTATTGCTCCTGCACCGTCTTTTGGTTTGTCAGAGCCAGAAAGCACCACCACTTGGGTTTTAGGGCTGAGCTGTTTAATTTTAGGTAAAACCTCTAACCCGCTTAATCCAGGCAAATAAATATCAAGTAACATCACATGGACGTCAGGGGTAATCATCGCCATTGCCTCTTCACCTGTTCCCGCTATAGACACATCCCAGCCTTCGATTTTAAGGATTCGAGAACTAATTCCACATGTTACAGGATCATCATCTGCGATTAAAATTTTAGGCACTGGTCCAGAGGTTATGTTTTCCTTCATTTCATCCAGCGAAATCACCTTTTCCATGGCGGCAGCGTCACTAACATCAATTCTCTCAATAATAGGCACGTCCGTCCCTTCCTTATAATGCCTATACCCAATTAGTTCTGCCAAAAAGCCAACAGCCAAACACACTGGCGCAGCAAAAAATGCTGCTGGAGCTGCTGCGAGAAGTGCCGTTCTTAAAGCCTCAGGAATAATTGGGATAAAGCCAATGAGCCAAAGAATACCTGCTAGCATTCCGAGAAAGACCGCGATGGTTCCGAAAAAATGTAAAGGGCGCTCACGGTATGTCTTTACGAAAAAGACTGACCACATATCCAGAAAACCTCGAATTATTCGCTCCCATCCATACTTAGAAACCCCATGCTTTCTGGCATGATGCTCCACTACAATCTCAGTGGTTTTATATCCCTCTATAGAAGCCAGCGATGGCACCATTCTGTGCATTTCCCCATACATTGGTAAATCTTTCACTACCTCGCTACGGTAGCATTTAAACCCACAATTATGGTCATGCAGATGGACGCCGTTTACCTTACTCAACATCTTATTAAAAATTCGGCTGGGAAGCACTTTATGCCAAGGGTCATGCCGTTTTTCCTTATAGCCAGAAACGATGTCCCACCCCTCCCCTTCATTCAATTTCTCTAAAAATCTAGGAATCTCTTTGGGGTCATCTTGTAGATCCGCATCAAGGGTGAAAACGATTTCACCTGTCGCTTCTTTATATCCTGTGGCCAGAGCCGGAGCCTTTGTTCTATTGGATCGAAATTTGAAGGCCCGCACATGCTCTGGGTCATCTTTAGCTAACTCTTGAATCACTTCCCAAGAGTTATCCTTACTCCCATCATCAATGTAAATCACCTCCCATCCACGAGAATGTTCATTTGCTTGTACTGCAATGCGGGAGTGTAATTCCTTTAGAGTGAGAGCTTCATCCATTAGAGGAATAATAAAGCTTAGTGTAGGTTTACGAATAGGGGGCATTAGATATAAAATATGTGGATCGCCGAATAAAGGCAAGCTTCCAGATAATTATTCAGACAATTCAAGCGAAAGATCTTTTTTTTACAATGTATTTGCCAATAAAACCCATTAAGAACGCTCTATAGAATTGCGAAACGTAGGCAGCAACCTAGTGAATCCGAAATATAAAAAGACAGATGCCTAATCAGAAAGAGTCTCTTTTGCCGCTTTCACACTTTTCTGAAAAACTTGGCTTAGCTCTTCTTTAGAAAAGGCACCAATCTCTAGAAGCGATGAGCTCTCTAAAGTTTTACAAAGCTCAAAAAGTCGCTCCATCCCTAACGTACCAGACGAACCTTTTAACTGATGGGCTAAGCCCTTCACAGACTCCAAGTCTTCATTAAGAATGGCTGCTTTAATCTTGCGAATGATATCTTGTCCATTTTCCTGGAAATCATTAACAATTTCTAAGAAAGGTGCCTTATCATCACCTGCTAAATCTAATAGTGTAGAGCTGTTTAATAATTCTGACATGCTGGATACGAGAGTCATTACAGAGTTGATCATGCGTGAAGGAAAGCTTTTTATCTTTTGGGATATTTCACTAATTCACCCAGTTGACAGATGAGAACGTAACGGCAAAATTCTAATTTTCATATGCTGGAAGATCTCTCTAGCCGCCAATCTCACTGATCAATTCGGTATACAATAGCTTAAGTTCGCTTTTCTCAATTGGTTCAAAAGAAAAAATATCGCGATCTTGTAATGCAGCTTCTAGACTCATAAAATACATAACGTGAGGTTTAGCTAGCCCCGCAAGGAAAATTCTCTTCGTGGCTTCTAGTGCTCCTACCGAATGGAGCTGCTCTGTATTATTAATACCTACTGTGATCAAATGCTCCTCCATCTTGGGTCCAATATTCCTGAGTGTCTGAAGATCGGATTTCATAGATATGTGAGCCTACTTCTTCGGAATGATGAGATCAACTTTGAAATCAGCACACTCTGGGCAATTGGCAACCCAATGGGCTTCACTAAGAGATTTCATCTTAGGACGCTCGTGCAAAACGCCACCTTTGCGCCCCATTCGTTGACAAAATCGACAGCCATAAACGAAGTCCTTAAGGGAAGAAACTTGCCCGGGAATCGTTGGGAGCGGAGCCTTTGGTGTGCCTTCAAGACTGGGCAAGGAGCGTAAAAGCCCTTTTGTGTAAGCGTGGACAGGGTTAGAAAACAAATCATTTACTGGCGCTCTCTCCACTACGCGTCCTCCATACATAACGAGAACATCATCACAGGTTTCCGCAATAACACCCAAGTCATGCGTAATCATAATCATCGCCATTCCATACTCTTCCTGAAGCTCTTCTAGAAGGTTTAGGATTTGCGCTTGAACGGTCACATCAAGGGCAGTGGTAGGCTCATCAGCGATGAGAAGGTCTGGCTTACATGAAATCGCTATCGCTATCATCACTCGCTGGCGCATACCACCAGAAAGTTGATGGGGGTAGCTATTGATACGCATCTCTGGGTTAGGAATCCCTACCCGTTTGAGAAGAGAAACAGATTCTTTCAAAGCCTCTCTTTTACTCATCTTACGATGACGTGTGAGACCCTCTATCATTTGTCGCCCAATACGATACACGGGGTTTAAAGCAGTCATCGGCTCTTGGAAAATCACGCCGATTTCGCCACCTCTAATCGCTTGTAAGCGCTTCGGTTTCGCACCACGGATTTGCTCCCCTTTAAAGTAAATTTTCCCGTCTAAAATATGACCGCTTGGCTTAGGCAAGAGATCTATAAGTGACATTGCCGTGACCGATTTCCCACAGCCTGACTCACCTACTATTCCTAGAGTTTTCCCTTTATCGACAGAAAAAGACACCTCATCCACCGCTCTCAACCAGCCGTCCTCAGTCTTAAAGGCACTGACGAGATCTTTTACAACCAAAAGGCTTGGATCTTCGCTCACTGCTTACCTCCTTTGTCTCTATACTGGTCATAAATATGCACTACTTCAGGAAAGGTGCGCCCAGCTCTCTTAGCCTCTAGAGTTTCTGCTTTCACTTTTTCATCAATCCAATGCACATGAAGGTCTGTAGGTGTCGCCTTTAATGGAGCATTAAACTGCACTTCATCTGTATCTGGCCATTTTAGCCAACGCCAATATGCAAACCGGTAGAAGTCCACAGCGTAAGAGGGAATAAAAATCGCTTCATCATGAATGATTTGTTGCGCTTCCATTGAAATTTCCTCTAATTCTTCAATGCTAGAAGCACTTCTAAATGCTTGTGCAAGCTCATCCATTCTTGGGTTAGAGAAGCAATTTATATTATTAGTAAAGGGCTTAGGATTTTCCTCCGCATCGTAAGCATTATCAGAATGAAAGAACTGGTAATAATAGGGGAAAGGTGGACTTACACCCCAACCCGAAAAGGCGAGCTCATGCTTTTTCTCTAGAAGAGTTTTGAACGCCGTACTTCCTTCCTTCGCATCTAAGTAAAGATTCAGCCCTGCCTTCTTCGCTTCCGTTTTAAGAATTTTAAGCATCTTTGTGTAGTAAGGAATTTCCGCATAGTTCAGGGCGAGAGAAAGCTCCTTACCATCCTTATTCTCTAAATAGCCTTCCTCATTTTCTATGGTATACCCAGCTTTAGCGAAGTATGCGCGCGCTTTCTCGATCGAATAAGTTCTAGCTTTAATCTTAGGATTCACGAAATCACCGTAACCTTGGTAAAACTGCTGAAGCCTTGAGTAGTCTCCACGATGAACCACATTAATAACCTTTTCCCAATTCATGGCGTAGTGAACACCGAGACGTAGATTCTTATCTTTAAGCATCGTCTTGCTGACATTAAAGAATATGCCACGGGGGATCTGAGGATACTCATGATAAAACACCGCTTTTTCTATATATCCATCGAATACAGGATCGATTTCAATTTTCTCGTAAAACCGTTCTGGAATTGTGATTTGATAGAGATCCAACTTCCCTATTTTAAAGAGCTCAAACGCTTTTGACTCATCACGAATCACGGTAAAGTTGATTACCTCTGGATTGTATCGGTATTGATAGAAAGGCTTATCATCTCCCCACCAATCTTTCACTCTAGTTTGTTTTAAGGAAACACCTTTAGTGAAGCCATCATCCGCTACATAATATGCACCCGTATGTGGAACAGGTCTCCACTGGTAACGCTCTTCAAAGTCTGGACCATATTCAGAATAGAACTCTTCTGGAGCTGGAAATAAATCATCAGCGATTTTCCACGGCATAAGTGGCTTTTTGTCGGGTAAAGTGACTGAAATTAGTGTATCTGAATAAAGAGTGATTTGCGCGAACTCCTCTCTAAAGAATTGCTTAAAATATGGACTATTCACATAATCGGACGCCATGACAAAAATGGAGCGGTGAAAGTCCTCCCCCTTTAAGGCTGTTCCGTCTGTATATTTAATGTCCGTATGGAGATCAAAGAAAACCGTCTTTCCATCCACAGATTCAGCCCAGCGCTTCGCTAGGCCAGGCATAATGTTCCCCGTGATAGGATGAATATCTACTAAACGAATATTCACGTCGTCGAAGAGATACCCCCTAAACCCTCCGTTAGAATTAGAGCCAAACCATCTTAAGGTAGACGGGAAAGATCCCATAAACTGTTGAAAAACACCACCCCTCTTTGCCTCAGGATCAGCAAACTCTGGCTGATCTAAGCCGTCTTCCCAAACTAAATCCTGTGGAACCTCCTCGGGACTAGAGACATTCAAGTAGTCTCCTAGTGACTGGCGAAATTTAATTTTTTCTATCTCTTTTTCTAAAAGCTCTTTCTTCTCTTTTGCGGCACGTTCCAGCTCTGTTCCTTTTTTAGTAAGCTCTTCGGCTAACCAGTTTTTGATATAGTTATTATATGTGCCCTTAAACTCCTCTAAGGTCATCGCCTCCATGCGCACTTCTTCCTGTTGTTGACAGGCAGCGAAAAAAGTGACTGCTAAGAAGGTTAAATAAAAATGAAGTTTCATATTATCGGTAGGTAGTAAATTTACGCGGATCCCAGGCTTCTCGCACCGCCTCTCCGATAAATGTGATCAGTGTTAAAAGCCCCACTAATACCATAAATGTAGAACTCACTAACCAAGGCGATGAGAGGTTGCTTAGCCCATCATTCAGGAGCTTGCCCCATGAAGCGTATTGTGGAGGGAGGCCAAACCCTAAGTAATCGAGCGAGGTTATAGATGTGATAACCCCAGAAATAGCAAATGGAATTACGGTAACTAATATCGCGAGAATGTTTGGTAAAACATGCTTTATAAGCACCCGCGGAGTAGTGGCACCTAGCACCTGTGCAGACGCGACATAATCCCGTGCTTTCTCCTTAAATGCCGCTGTCCTCATGAGATAGGTTTTCCCCATCCACCCAAAGCACACTAAAATGAGTATAATCATCCCCAACCCTTTAAATTGAATAGGGATCACACTAGAAATGATAATGATGACAAAGAGAAAAGGAATTGCTTCCAGTGCCTCTATAACACGTTGTAAGACTATATCTAAGACACCACCAAAATATCCCATCAGAAGCCCAATAGTTACCCCTATTAGATAAACGAAGGGAATGTAAAAGAGTGCCGCTTGAATGTTCACTTGTAAACCTCCAAACAGATAAGACAAAACATCGTTTCCATTAGAGTCGGTTCCCAGAGGGTGCTGCATATTTGGCGGTGCTGGATGGTAATGTATTACTTCCAGAATATCTGAAGTCTTTTCTAAAAAGGCTTTTTTACTGCCCTCTCCATAATAGTTCTCTTTCAGGAGCTCAGATACACCCTGCTCATTAGAGTATTGTGCGCTATAAATACGCTCTCCTTCTTTATTCCAGCCATCAACTGGCCCAGAAAGCAGCCCATCACGAAGGCGATATCTCAAATGCATACTGATATCTTCAGATCCCATCTGTGGAGTATAGAGCCGAGCCGCAAGTCCTGAATAGGCCTCCCCATTCCTTGTAACATAAAGTCCCTCTTCTAACTTCAATTCTTTCGTTAGCGTGGGCTGAATATCTCCCGTTGGTGCATAAGGAATGAGTGGCATAACGATAATATTCCCCTCCTTCTGATTAGCTTTTAAGCTTCGGTAATTCACAGGAGCATTGGCATGGGCGCCTTCTATGCCAAAATCTTTCCCCTTATATACTTTTCGCTCAAAAGCGGGGAAATGCCTCTCTCCATCATAGTTGACATAGAGCGCTTTATTCCCGACGAGAAGAAAATCTAAGCTCGCTAAAAACACGAGAAAGAGGACTATCCGTAAAGACCACACACCCCTTCTCACCTCATAGAATCGCTTCCTTCTTCTGATCTCTGAAGGGTGCTTAGTCCTCTTAGTGCATGCCTGAATAATAAGCCAGAGCCCCACTAGGATAGCAGCTATGGCAGTGAGCCACCCATACCATGGAAAGCCATCATAATTTAAAAAAGGAAGTCTTCTGCTGGTATCGAAAAACCAGCTCGCGGTAGGAATCTTTAACTGGAAATGTTCCCCTACGATTCCGCATGAACCTAAAAGTAATAGTAATAACCCGATTGGAAAGCGCATCTTATCTATCAGTTAAACTTAATTCGGGGGTCTATGCTCGCGACGATGAAGTCTGAGAGAATATTGCCAAGTAATACGAGTAAGGAAGAAATAGTAAGTGTCCCCATCACTACAGGATAATCTCTCCCTATCACGGACTGAAACTGTAGAAGACCAAACCCTTGGATATCAAAAACGCGCTCGATAAGCATGCTTCCCCCGACAAAAATCGTAATCAGGTGTCCTAGTGTAGTAGCGATGGGAATAAGCGAATTCTTAAAGGCGTGACCAAACACTGCTTTATTAAAACTCGCTCCTCTAGACACTGCCGTTTTCACATAATCCGCTGCGAGGTTGTCCATGAGATTATTTTTCATCATCATAGTGAGGTATGCGAACCCCCCCACGATATAACAGATCAATGGTAACACCGTATGATGCGCTAGATCCTTCATCTTATCCACTAGGTTCATGCTCTCAAAGTTCGCACTAACGAGTCCAAATAATGGGAATATTTCCATTTTAGCACCCAGCCATACAAGCAAAACGGCACCCAGCGCAAAGCCTGGGATGGAATACCCTACAAAAATTAAAACTGATGTTAACGAGTCTATTGGAGTGCGATGCTTAATCGCTTTTAGAACCCCTAGTGGTAAGCTTACGCTATAGGTAATGATCGCTGCGAGAAACCCAAAGTAGGCTGCGATAGGGATACGAGAAAGGATCATACTTAGGACCGAGTCACCATACAGAATAGAGTTACCTAAATCCCCTTGGAGAAGCCCACTCAGCTTTGTCCGATAAAGAACCGCTCTTGGTTTATAGCCAGGTGCCTCACCGTTCTTGTCTAGCCTATTTCTCTTTCTATATCGCGCTTTCCTATCTTCATTCGTCTCCAGACGATATGACCAACCGTTATCAGTCACAGAGGTTCCATCCGGGTAAACTGCGCTTGTAATTTCATTCCCATCTCTCGTAACAGAAATGAGATCTCCTGTTCCTTTTAAGACCACTTCCACTGTCTTATTGGGATCAGTATTCACGCCACCGATGCTTTCCCCTGGATCGCCACCAAATTCTTTCTTGGTTAGCAGAGACTCTTTAGGCCAGACTCCTAGCCATTGAAGATACGCCACAAACCAAGGTTTATCTAAGCCATAAAGCTCTTCTAACTCTTCTAACTCACTTTCTCCTAAGGTATTAGCCGAAAGGTTTGAGGCACTCCCTTCCATACCTGAAGCCGCCGCTTCTTGCAAAGTTCTTTCCATCGGACCACCAGGCATCATTCGTGAGATACTAAACACTAACAACGTGATCAAAATCAACGTCGGAGGTATGAGCAAAAGCCTACGAATGAAATAGCTAAGCATATTGTGCTGATACAATAACTAACGTCACGCTTGAGCAAGCTTTGTTTTCTATATTCATTATGCAAAAAGAAGACATTGCTAGCAGAGTTTTCGTGCTCTCACCTATTAGGAAGAAGCTGAAATGTGAACCCTTTGAGATACCCAGTCTCAGGGATAGTGGGTAAAACAGGGTGATCTAATTTCTGAGCATGATTTTCAACCAAGCGTAAAGTCTTCTTCGCATCCACCGCAGCATCACAAATCATGCTAAGGAAGATCTCTCGTGTCGCGTGGTGGGAACAAGAATACGTGGAGAGGTATCCATCATTATTGAGAAGCTTTAAAGCTCTTAGGTGGATCTCCTTATAGCCACGCATCGCGTCCTTGAGGGTCTTCTTGTTTTTAGTAAAGGAAGGTGGGTCCAGAATAATGAGATCATAGGTTTCCTCACTCTCCCTCAGAAAATCGAAGACATTCGCACACACCGCTTTTATCTTCACCGCATTCAGTTTCGCATTCTCCCCAACCGCTTGGATTGCCCCTTCAGATATATCAACGCAAGTGACCTCTGCTGCACCTGCGAGGGCACAAGCTAAACCAAAGCCTCCTTGATTGGAGAAGCAATCCAGAACCTTTAGCCCTTCCGAATGCTTTGCTACCGCTGAATACGTATCAAGCTGATCTAAATAGAGCCCTGTCTTTTGCCCCTCGGACAGATCGACTAGGAATTTTATTCCTGCGCTTTCCACCTCAAACGGAGCGGGCACCTCTCCATGTAACATTTTGATTTCAGATTCCATCCCCTCTGCTTTTCGCATCGGTGAGTCATTACGCAGGGTAATACTCTGAGGTTCATAAGCTTCTAGTAGCGCTTCCTTTATGATTTCAACACGCTGATCCATCGCGAGCGTTAGAGTTTGCAACACAAGGTGATCTCCATAGCGGTCTAAGATAATTCCTGGTAATCCGTCTGATTCGCTCCAGAGTAGTCGGCATAAGTTTTTCTGGATGCCTGAGGTCTCGCGTATTTTACGAGCGTGCTCCATACGACGAAGAAAAAATGCCTTGTCTAGGTCTTGCTTTCTTCTCGTAAATCTCCGCGCTACGATCTGAGACTCGGGGTTATAAATAGCCGTTCCTAGAGGGCGATCACGAAAGTCCTTTAGAGAAATGATATCTCCAGGCTCTGGATTCCCAAAGGTCTTTTGGATCTCACTTTGATAAACCCATTCATGACCATGAAAAATTCTTGCGCGGGGACGAACGATAAGACCTGCCATAGAAAAGACATGCATTAAAGCTCAGTCCCTAGTCTACATAAATCACGAAATAGTTTTCTAAGGTTAAGCCTTATTTATCTTTGGTGGATTGACTCGGTTAGGATAAAGCGTCTTACACATCGGGCACTTTGTCCCATCGCACCCACGAGCAGAGCAATACTCACGTCCATAGAAAATGATCTGTAGATGTAGCTTATTCCAGCTTTCACGTGGAAACACGGCTTTACAATCCCTCTCCGTCTGCACTACATTCTTCCCCTTCGTCAGTCCCCACCTTTGTGCTAAGCGGTGGATATGAGTGTCAACAGGAAAGGCAGCAACATCAAAGGCTTGTGCCATGACGACCGAAGCCGTCTTATGACCCACTCCAGGCAGAGCTTCGAGAGCTTCTAAATCTGCAGGGACTTCGCACTTATAGTCATCTCTTAAAATTTCAGAAAGACGTTGGATCGCCTTCGATTTCCTAGGGGCTAGCCCACACGGCCTAATAATAGACTCTATCTCCTCCACAGGGACAAGTGCCATTGCTCCTGGATGATCAGCTCGCTCAAATAATGCAGGCGTAATTTTATTCACTCGTTCATCTGTACATTGCGCCGATAAAAGCACGGCTACTAATAAGGTATATGAATCTTTATGATCTAGCGGAATAGGAGTCTGAGGATACAGCCTCTCAAGCTCCTCAAGAATAAAGGCTGCTCGTTCTTTCTTAAGCATACTTTTATATTCGTTAATAAAGAGCTAAAGTCACTACGCAATCATCGAGGAACGACAACTTAGTCCTTATTATTAAAGAAAGAGCGTGGATGACGCTTTAATGCGGAGATCACAAAACGTCACTCATTTTTCTACACTATTGGACCTGACTAGTAATTAGATAGATTTACTTTGATATAAATGGAGTCAGACACGCTCCACTATTACAGAATCCTCCTATAGTCACACCAGGACCAAGTAAAATACTATTAAGTTTCTCTGGGGACATAAGTGTTGTCGGATGAACAGTAATGTTTGGATTTATCTCAAATTTACCAACATCCATTTGAAAAAAATCCACTTGTGTTTTCATAACTCCGACCCCATCCACAATTTTGCCGTGAGCTCCCGAAAGAATATCAATTTTTCGAGTATCCCCACTATTTATCATTGCATCAACTATTCTGCTAATCTCTAATTGGTTTGTATCGCCAGTTGCTGTCCATATCGAGCCTCCATTAGGCTGTATTGTCTCATGAAAAGCCCCACCAAAATCGTTTGTTAAAGTTTTTCCTAGCCTCCCACCAGCAACGAATTGTCCAGCTGCAGGAACCATTGCAGCTAAAGAAATCCCAGCTCCCGCAAAATCCCCTTCTGCTAAGAATACTAGAGCATTTGCTGCGTCAGCAATGATGCCCACCGCTGGAATCAGCCCTGCTGCATCTAACCCTCCATGCACCCATGCTGAGGTCTTATCCCACCAGCCTCCCTCACTGGCCTCTGCATTAAAGAGGTGGTGGAAGGCAGCAGTGTTAGCACCGTTGGAAAAGCTACCACCGGAGAGGTGAGATGCTGTTCCTCCGACAACGGAGGCGATCGCGGTTCGTTTTATAATATTTTCTATGTTTCCGTCCCCGGCACTTCCTATGTTGAAATCGGTATATGAGAGTGCGTGCCCAGCAGCGGTGGAGACAGCAGCAGAAATAAATCCATCTTTGAATTTACCACCCATAGCAACGTTACGGATTCCTCCGACGATACCATGTGCGGTGCTATGAATGATGGCTCTAGTTGCGGAACTTACGCCCATTCTCGCTAAATTACTAGGAAGCCCATGGAGCGCGCCCGTCATGGCACCCGTGATACCACCAACAACGGCGCCTCTGATAATATCGCTAAGACTACCGCCGTTAATAGCGGCATTAAAGGCTCCATTAATAAATCCAGCGATGGCTCCCGATAAGATCGAACCGAGCCCCGGCAAAAGGAAGTTTAAGGAGACGGCAAAGGCGACCGAGACGATCATTGTCCAATTCTCTTGGAGCCACCTACCTGCGGATTTAATGGCATTAACGACCGCCTTGACTACTCCAATAACCGCATTAACTACTCCTTTAAAGAAGTTTACGATAGATTTAAAGAAGTATCCTGAAGGGTCGGTGTAAGAAATTGGATTGTTAAGAACGTAGCTGTATCTATTAAAGTTTTGGCTATTGCTTGGTTCTTGAATGAAAGGATCAGCTGAAAGGAAGCGTCCAATTTCAGCATCATAGATTCGCCCATTCATGTGGACGAGACCGATGGAGTCTAACATTTCATGTCCCGTAAATCCACGCGTCGTTTCGTTTGAAGTAACCGTGGTATTAGGAGTTGGTGATTTCCAGCCATTATCGTGTCTGGCACGCCCCCAAGCATCGAAGGAAAGGCGTTCTTTTACAGCGATCGTATTATCAGTATGATCATCACGGCTTAGGACGACGGAGGTCGATCCAAGGTGATCTTTAAGGAAGTATTTCGTTTCCGCGTGGGACGGGGGACCACGAGTGCCGTTGATATCTTGGCTTGTGTATTCCTTCATGGCGAACCCACCAATACTGTGACGATACTTCGTATTGGTAACGCCATCCTCAGTAGTTTCTATTTCTTCAAAACTTCCCCAATAGTGCGTGGTGGTCGTTTTAAGCTTATCTAGACCATAAGTGACACGAAGTGTTTGCTTTAAGCGGGCATTAGAAGGACCATATTCAAAGTTAACATGTGATTGTTTATTGCCATAGTTACAAGGATTACTATTGTCCCAATCAACGAACTTATAACTCTTCTCATTATGAGCTATGTAGGTTGGTTTATGGAAGGAGCTCCATCCATAGGAACGGCGAATTTTTCCATTTTCTAATTCTTCCGTGATCGCGCCATTAGCATCATATTGGTAGGTGCGAAGAGGGGAACTACTACTTACATTTAAATTTCCTTGTTCCAGAGAAGTAAGGCGATGTGTTGCTTCACTGTCTTCGTACTTCATGTGCCAGTGACCCGCGGAGTTATTTCCAGAAGATTTTGGCATCCTCGCGATATTTCCTGTCTCATCAGTATATCTGTAAGTCACATTATCATTAGGAGAACTCACGTCACCTGATGAGGTGAATTTATTATTGGTCAGACGGAAGCTTGCATCATAACTAAAGCTTTCTTTATACGACTTTTCAGTAACAGACGACTGACGAGAAAGCAGATGCCCAAGGTCATTCCAGACATACGAGAGGTCTTGGTATTTTCGATCATTGGAACTTGATCCCGATTTCGTCTGGAGGAGCGTCCCATTTCTTTCATTATAAGTATGAGCGCTTTTTACGAGTCCATCACCAAGCTCTTCACGGAGGAGCTGTCCACCGGCATTGTATTCAAGTGGCTTCCAATACACTTCGCCAGTCTGGTAATCGATTAAGGAGGTGCTATTACTAAACTCATCATAGGTGTGGAGCAGCGTTAATCCTCCCGCATCAGTCTCGGTGCGCGTGCGCCCTAATTCATCAAAGGTCACAGAGGTCGTTATAGTACGCCCCCCTGTCATTGTAGTGGTCGCTACCTTACGTCCATACCTGTCAAAATCATAGGTTTCAGTGTAGTACGGTGTTGTATCATCCACTTCGTATTGTACCACTTTATAAAGGGCTCTCTTACTAGCCCCTTTCGCCTGGCTTCCATCATTGTCATCGTAAAAGTATTCAATGTCTCCTTCCAAACGATTAGTGCGGATTTTGCGTCCCTGAGTATCGTAGACATTTGTCGTGGTTTGATTCTCAGCATCAATCACTGTTAAGACATTCCCGAAGGCGTCATACGTCATGCGACTCACCCCTGTATTCGGATCATCCAGCTCTATCTTATTTCCCCATAGATCAAGCTTCGAACGAATCCTATGCATCCCTCCATTTTTTCCAGGAGCAGTTGTGATAATCGTCGTCCCCCAGTCTCTCCATAAATTCTTGAAAGTGACGGTATTCCCACCCGCATCAAGGGACTTGACGGTCTCACCAATTAAGTTGGTATATTCACGGCGTGAGCTAATGGTTGCACCTTTCGAGTCCTTCCGCGTCGCTCCCACCTCAAAGGCTTGAGAGAAATCTGAGTGGTCAGTCGTACCGTCAACATTTTTCATAACTTGAGGGCGGCTTAATTCATCATAGACCACCTCACCATAATGTGGCGTTTCACCTGCAAAATATGGTTGGGAGGACTTCCATTCCCTTCCCAAGTCATCATAAATTGTTTGTTGATAGATTACTTTCCCGCCAAACCCTTGCGTCTGCGTCAAAACTACTCTTCCAAGGCTATCAATATATGCCGTGCTCGGCGCTTCTCCACTACTCTGGCTTCTCTTAATAAAGGTAATGCCTGCATTCGCATCAATCGATGCTCCTGCCGGAGCCTTATCTGCCACGCTGGCATATCTTGTGATCTCCGCTGCTTCAAGTCCCATGTAGTCTCTGGCCAAAATCTTCGTCCCAAACTCATCATAGAAAAGCTTCGTCTCAAAGCCCGACTGTAAATTCTTTGTCTTTAAGAGGAGCGCTTTATCAAAATCATATATGTTTTGGTTCACCTCAATCTTCTCAGTCCCTTCATAAAAATACGACTTATTGACGAAACGGCCTTTTGTTCCATAGCTGACCCCTGAAGTAGTCGGTTGCTCACTCGGCAAACTACTCGCAAATAAGGGCTGCACAGTTGTTTCTCGGACATTACCCCATCTGTCATATTTGTAGGATTTATTCAACGAAGTATTAGAGTCTACATCTGTTCCCGCCTCATGCACTGTTTCACTTTCTAAAAGAAGGTCGTCATTATAACTAAAATTCGAGACCTTTATGCGTGTATATACACCGCCTTCTTTTGGAGACCACTCCGTAACCGTCTTGGCACGACTCAAGCGACCATACACAAGGTGACTATACTCGTTTTCCAGAGTCACGGTCTGGCTTTCCCCTATTCGAGCCCCCGCAATAGCACTTACTGTCGTCTTTTGCTTCGTCAGGTTCCCCCAAGAGTCATAGTTTCCTCTGCTGTTAATATCAGTATTGTCCGTTATCGTTTTCGAAATAGCGGTACCATCTGCTAGATACGTCCACTTCGTGCTCTTCGCTTGATAAACATGGAGGAGATCGGTCGTATCAGAAGCATAATTTTTTGAGCTATGCCCGTATTCATGAAAGACCTGACCAATCACATTACCACTCGGTGAATAACTATATTCACGCACTGGCATCTGCTGATAAGGATACGTTGTCGTTCCAAGTGTATAGTTGTTCATCCCGTGTCGAATGTTTTGTGCCTGCCAATGATTGCCCGGCACTTTCCCCATAAACTCTATTCGCGACTTCGCCTGGGTCCCTTCATCAAGCTCCTCAATCCACGCAAATCCTAGGTCGACTCCATTTACACGATCTCCAAACTTCGGTCCATACGAGCGGCGCTTCCAACTACGTCCCCCTTTCCCATTACTCTCCGAGTAACGGACTAGTAAATAGCCCGCAAATCCTATTTCCACGACTTCCGCCGCATTATTCCCTGCACCCACCATGTCTGGTTGATGATAGGGGTTGATACTTTCACCATTGGCACTGTAATTCCTATTACTAAAGCTATACTGCGCTTCAATTTTCACCCCTAGTCCATCCGTTACTTCTGTAATTACCTCCGGGACACAACGGTTCAAATAGACCTGTGGAGTGCCATTGGTATTATATAAAATATCAGGGAAAAGGTCCCCGTTAAGATCTAATACCTGAACCTGATTAAAGCCCTTCTTAATTTCGTTAACGCCTCTGAACGCGAACACATCATTCCCGATTTGGAAGGAATTATCCGAAATCCAATTCCCTGTACCATCATTTATGTGAACGTCTCTGTCAGCAAGGGGCAGGAGATCATTAAGTTCAACAACATCTGGTAGACCATCCCCATTAAAGTCCTGTATAAAGGTTCCTTTTTTAACTTTCTCTTGGTTCGTAAAAAACGAGCGTGGTAATCCCTGCGCATAAAACCCTGTAAATTCACTCGGAAGCCACCCTTCTCCAGTATTTAACCAAATCGAATTACTAGCATCAGTATCATCGGTCAGTGTCAGGGCTTTTTTTACATACACATGTCCCGTATTCCCTACTGTCTGGCTCGATAGGCTGGTGTCTTTATAGGCCACTCGGTACTTTCGGTTAAAGTCTGCCTCACTCATCGTACGAAGGCTCCCATCACTCAAACGGCGTAAAACATCAGTATCTTCACCAGAGTTCATATTATTATGAACCGTCCATATATATTTTTGATTCTCCGCTATTGATAATAACTCGCTGTTAGTTTTATCGCCATCACTCTTATCACCATAGGATTTCACAAAGTCTAAAAGTCCATCCCCATTAATATCCATCAACGTGCTACCCTTAGGCGCGCCAGAATGCTCTAGAAGTACTGCCGGAAGCTTATATGATGGCAACGCTCTCCAGTCATCCGACTTATGATCACTGGATTCCTCAAAATCTCCTAAGCTACTAAATAACCATGTCTTCCGCGATAAACCTTGAGCCTTAATAAAGTCTAACTGCCCATCTCCATTAATATCTATCACGTCCGCCGAGTGCCTCCCTAAGTCTCGTTGCTCCCACGTATTATAAATCTTCGTTGGTGGCGTTGCCTCAAATTGTAGTCGGCGTCCATTAGCTTTCCGCGTCCAAATCCTACTCACTGTAGGATTAGCCTGCATCGTATCCACTAGCCCATCCCCATTAAAATCATATAGCCCTACTCCACGTTCCTTGTTTTCCTCGTCAACAAAGGGGGTATTTGTGATCCACGCTGGAACGACACCACTGGTATGAATAGCCGTTTGCGCTCCGTTAAAGCCGCCTCTGTATCCAAAGTGTGTCTGTTCATCCGTAATATATGCAAGATCCGGCATCCGTTTCGAATACAATGAATCTGGTAAACCGTCGCCATTCAAGTCCGCTAAGCGAACCCCCAAATCGCGCTGAGATTTATCTACAAACATATATGGTGGAGCTAAATCTGTATTCACTATGAATCCATTATCTGTATTCTCCCAACCAGAAGCGTCATTCGTGTCTTGAATATCATCATGATACCCTTTCAAAAGATCTACTCTCCCATCTCCATTCATATCAGCCCACCTAAACCCTAAATCAGTTTTACTGTTATTGTTATTATACGAATCATATATATGATAGCGACCCGTCGATAAGCCATATCCTCCCACATTTTCCCAACGGTTCCCTGATGGTGGTTTTTGCCACGTAAAGGTCGTCGACGGCAGTGCTGTCCCATTCGCCGAATAGCGAGTCACCGTCTTCAGCTTCGAACGCAAGGTCTGATACTCAGCTAAGTATGCCTTCTTTTCCAAATCTGTAAAAACTCCATTCGATCCGAAATCCTCATCCAAGTAATCAAACCCATAACTATAATTGCGTTCTCCGCGTGTCGATACCGCGATCTCAGATAAACGCCACGTCGTCCCCAGTTTTGTTCCTTTTAAATACCCAAAGCTCATATCAGGGCGACTCTCATAGACAAATTCCATTTCAATGTAGGGCGTCGAGGTGATTTCACCACTCGCATTCTTCTGCCCCGTATAGACAACTTTCCATGGACGATAGTCCTTTGATTGCACTCCCGTAATGTTTCCTCTGACTGCTAAATTCTCACTCCCATCACTCTTCCACATCACTTGATAGTAATTCCCCATTCGATCGCTGACCTCACTTATATTCCACACGATCACATCATCTCCTGATACATTACTCACACACGACGTGCGGCAAAAACCAAGCTTCACGGTATTGCCAGACTTCGTTTTAATACTCCAATACAGATCGTGCGCTGGATCTCCTAAAGCTACCCGGTCTGCCGCTGTAAATCTTTTCAAGAAAATCTGTGCAAAACTATCCTTCTCAGTTCGGTATTGTGATCCTGCTGAACCATACTCACCCGACACACACACTAACCTTTCTCCATCTAGGAAAAATCGATCATGCTTATCGTAATCCACTGGATCCACAAATCCATCTTTATGATAGGAACTCGCTCCTCGTGTAATCCGTTGGAATCCCGCAATATCAAACCCTAAGCCTAAAAGTCCATTCCCTCCTGTCGTGGAATACCCCAACGCAATTTGCGGTGCCATCCCCGCTGTTCCAGCCGGCAAATCAATTGGAATACTATAGTTTGCTGATCCATCTGAACCTGCGGAAAATGTTCCACCCACTGAACCAACAGCTTCATGCTTCGATAATAGATCCGCGACCGAGGCATTCGCCGAAGCTAAACCAGGAAAAGGGGCATTCGCTAAATGCGTAGTCCTGTTGCTATCCTTAATCCCTACCTTAAGATCTCCTTCATTCCATATAATGTCATCTAATGTCAGTCCGGCATAAGGATTACTCGTATTTGGGTTTCCTACGTACTTACGGTAGTTGGTCTCTGACATATTAATCAAAGCATGCTCAAAAATATCAGGAAGCCCGTCAGGGTTCTCCTCACTATCCTCTCGCAACCTTAATCCAAACATCAATTTCAACTGCCCTTGGTTAAGCAAGGCCCGGTTTTCATCATCCGTTGCTGTCGGCGTCCATGGGTAAAAATGACTACCTCCTTTGTTAAGTGCTGTATCAGTCACCCCGCTTTGCGTCAACTGGTTCTCTACCCACGCAGGACTAATCCGATTAAGCGCCATGTAAAACTTCCGCACCACATGCTTCGCTTGGCCGACATTCACTGCGTAGCTATTTCCTAAAGACCACTCATTATACCCCTCTTCATTCGGTAAC
This sequence comes from uncultured Verrucomicrobiales bacterium, assembly GCA_938008215.1. GTDB lineage: Bacteria > Verrucomicrobiota > Verrucomicrobiia > Verrucomicrobiales > Akkermansiaceae > WTJZ01. The sequence goes on from CALLLS010000006.1 coordinate 49,660, forward strand.
TTCTCCTCAGGAAATACTTCACTTAATTCAAAGCCGGCTCCCAACGGAAGTAATGTCTCCAACTCCGCATACAAATTACTCGCCAACCACTTCAGCTGCCCCGCATTCACACCCGAAAAATGATCAACGCCCTTTTCAGGATCCACCACATTACGATCTCCCCACCATGCTGGTGCCGGAGCCGCATTGGCCTGACTCAGCAAAAAGACACTCTCCATCATCGGAGCCCAAAACATCAGCGGAACCAACGCCCCACCAACAATTTGCTGAACCCACCATTTACCAAAATTCGTCAATATATTCATATTTATGTGTGTTTAACTACGTGCGTAAATCTCGTGCTCAATCTTTAATAGGTTGAACACATGATATAAAAGACAGTGAAAATCACTGAAAAATGCCCATCAAAACGTCTCCTCTCTGAGGAATGGTAATCGTTCCCTCCGCCTCAATATCACCCTTAATATTAAGATCTTTTTTCGCTATAACCTTACCTGTAAATACTGCTATACCATTTCGTTGCACTGTAAAAGCATTACTTCTATCCGCATCTCCATTTCCGTTACCAACAATAAACATATAGTCAAGGGCATCTATTGTATTGTCAGATGCTCCTTGGCCCACAACTTTGTTATATTCTCCTACAACAAACTGCCCTCTACCATTCGTTTTATTATCTAATCCAAAGGCTGATGAATAGTGTCCCTCCGCTGTATTACTCCATCCAATCGCCATACTATTGGTCTGAGTTGCTTTATTGTTAAAACCCATCGCGGTAGAATAGCTTCCTGACGCTGTATTTAGCCAGCCAATAGACGTCGCTCCAGTCGCATGCGATTTTGCACTCTTTCCAAGCGCTATAGCGCCAGAACTATTAGTCGTTTCAGCACGATCTCCCATTGCTATAGAACTATTCCCAAGCGCTTTTGCTTCATTTCCGGCTGCAAAGGCATTAGAATTTGTCGCTTCACTTGCGTTACCAAGCGCAACTGAATAAAGGCCGCTCGCTGTATTGTTTTTCCCTATCGCCGTCGCGTAGCTATTCGTCACCCTATTATTCCAACCCAAGGCTACTGATCCGTTTTTTTCTGAATCGTTACCGTAGCCTAAAGCCACTGACCGTGAACCAATACTGTTATTATTCGTTCCTAAAGCTATAGAAGCAGTTCCACTAGCCACATTATCAGAACCAAGGCTAATCGAATCATTTCCAGATCCCACAAATGGCACTTCTATCAGTAGATTAGAACGGTTAGCAACACTTACAAAGCTTGTATCATATTTAGATGTCGGTTTTCCCCACTTATTGTGAACATCCACTTCGTGCGTAATAATTAATTTATGATCTGACTTAGATGATAGATTATCATAGCTCAATACAATCCCGTATATATACGCACTTACATTGTAGTAATAAAAATTAACCTTCGCCCCTTGATCCACCTTATTATACTCGTAAATATTAGGTGCTTTTGATGTAGCCCCCCGTCCAAATTTTAAGGCTGCGTAACTGTGGGAAAAGGCTCCAGTAGTATTAGACAGTCTTAACTCATGAATCGCTCCTCTGTGAAACTCTCCCAAAGGGATATAAGATTTCGTCCTTTTAGGCGCCTTCGGGCTAGATACTTCTATCTTACGAACCATCTTCTTTGCATCAGTGACGTTATAGGTGAGGTTTCCTGACCCATCATCGATCACATCCTGGAGATCCACGATCATCGCATCCGAATAACTTATTTCCGATACAGTAAAGTATTTCTCTGCTACAAGTGGCGTCAGCCCAAATACTGATGCAGTTAACCCAATTAATACATATAATGAAAACCTCATAATCTTAGTCTCTTTTGTGTGGAGATTACTCCCTGGCACATAATTTCACTAAGACAAGACTTTTGTCGTTTTTTATTTTATAGGCATAATGAATTTCAAAAAATAACGGTGTTATTGTAAGGACCTTCTCTAGACTCCTGCCATTTTGATGAGTTCAATAATGTGAGTATTACTTATTGGTTCGCACTATCTTGTCTCTTCAGCTATCTTATTAAGTAATCCTTTAACAGAATCTGAAATAGCTTCTATCGACACATCATTTTCAGATGCAGCAGAAACATTACTCCCTTCTTGATCTTCCATTTTATTGTATAAGTCTAATGCTTTACCAATTTTGCCAAAAATTTCATCAACAGACTCACTATCTGAATCCATAAAATCACCCGCAAGACCTAGCGCATCGTTTTGCCATTTTGTTTCTTTCGAAGTTTTAGATTTCTGGACTTCTTTTTCTCCTTCAGCCTCTCCAAGGTTACTTAGTAACTCTTTAACAGAGTTTAAGGTAGCTACTTTAGGTTCATTAATTTCTATTTGAATAGATTCAGTGCTACTTTCTTGATCTTCTATCTTATTATAGAGGTCGAGCATAACGCCAATTTCACTAAAAATTTTATCTGCTGACTTATCTTTGGAATCTGCGAGTCTGCCAACAAGTTCTAAAGCTTCATTTTTCCATGTTTCTTCTTTCTGTACTTCAGTATTCTCAGTCTCTATTCCAACTGAATTTGAGGATTCTTGTGCAATTGCTACATTAAGGAGTAAACAGCATGTAATTAATGTCTTCATAGGATGTTGTATAATTTGTTGAGATGAGGAGCTATAACCCACATCTTGATAATGTGACGAGCTACATTACACATTATTCAAAAATATTGAGTTCTCAAAAAATGTAGCGTTTGTACCTTAAGACGTTTCATAACTCCGAGTTCTACGAGCCTCCGTGATGCAATCTACACACTCGCCATTTTTATAAGCTCAATAATGCGCGCGTTACTCGTCGCGGATGTTTTAGCGAGGAATCCCTGGGTATGGCAAAAAAGAACGTCTTCTTCTGGCTCTAAGAGAGAAAAATCTAGTCGTGAGCAATCATTATACCTACTCAAGGCATACCCGTCACCTCTTCGGTCTGGATAGACGAGTGCGATCACTTCTTTGCTCAGTTTTTTCATTTCCACGAAGCGCCCCATACCGAGCGAGGGCTCATTTGGCATATTCACTGATTTTGGTAAGACAACCACTTTACTCGAGCCCGATACATCCCAAATCTCACACGCCTTCATGAGATAATCTAGGCGTTCACGTAAGGAGCGAATATAATGTAGAAGATCTTCCCCGATCATTTTCATTAATTCCCATACAATATCTCCAGGCCCCAGATATTCTGAGTAGGCAAAACGCCTTAGCATCGTGACATCAATTGGGGAATTAAGCTTATTCAGCACTTCACGATCCACCCCTAACCAATCAGCTGTTTTCACAGGACCGCGACAATCAAACCACTCTGTAGGTTCCAGCCATTCACAAAATTGCTTAGCATCTTCATAAACCCCTAATGATTGTAGAATAAGAGAGACAGAACATGTGGGTGGGTGATCTCTCGGCAACTGGTGATGATCAAAGTTCATCAACTCTGCTTCATATCTCCCCCCAATATCGATGACACAAAAATGAGGGTCTTCTAATTCTTCGGGGGTCGGGTTTCTCCTCACAATTGGAGCAGGACAAATCGCGAGCAAAAGACAACATGCTAAAAAGTCATCCTTATGCGCCCCACCCGGATGCGTCAGGATGGTTGTTATTTTATTCATGCGCGGATTTAATACGATGCAGTGATATGCGGAAAGAAAAATCAGTAAGATGTGAAAAATGTATGGAAATTATTGCAATCCCGCTCTATTGAGAACATGTCTCAATTAAAATACTATGCATCGCATCACTGCCTTCTGTCTCACTCTTCTCTCTTTCCTGACTCTCACGCTTTCCGCTGAGAAGAGCCTTCCCTCGAATTACCCCATTGTGACTACTTGTACGATGGTCACAGACCTGGTGGAAAATGTTGTCGGTGATAAAGCCAAGGTGATCGGACTCATGAAAGAAGGCGTAGACCCTCATCTTTACAAACCGACTCGTGATGACCTCGTGTCCCTCTCTAAGGCTGATGTCGTTTTTTACTCTGGGCTAATGCTGGAAGGTCGCATGGCTGATTCCTTCGCTAGAATGGGACGCAACGGGGTTCCCTGTTATGCTGTTACCGAGCTTCTCGATGAGGAATACCTCCTCGAGCCCGACGACTTCGATGGGCATTGGGATCCACATGTATGGAATGATGTGAAAGCATGGATGAGTGCTGCAAATGCGGTCGCTGACGCGCTTTCAGAACTAGACCCAACTAATGCAGAAACATATAATACAAATTTAGAAGCTTACCTCCTTAAGTTAAACGCCCTAGATCAATACGCAAAAAAGAGCATCGCCACCATTCCGGAGAAGTCCCGCGTCCTCATCACTGCTCATGATGCCTTTAATTACTTCTCACGAGCATACGGCATCTCGGTAAAAGCCGCGCAAGGAGTCACTACCGAGTCAGAAGCTGCCATCTCAGACATCCAAACCCTCGTGGACTTTGTGGTGGCGAATAAAATCAACGCCATCTTCGTAGAGAACATCGCCTCTGACCGTAACTTACAAGCGATCCTAGAAGGAGCGAAAAAGAAAGGGCACATCTGCGAAATTGGTGGTGAGCTTTATTCAGATGCGACCGGGAAAGCGGGCACCTATGAAGGTACATATGAAGGCATGATAGATCATAATGTCACGCTCATAACAAGAAAGCTTGGCGGAAAAGCGCCAGAAAAAGGGCTAAACGGTCTTCTCAGCACAGCGCATTGATGAACCGATCCGCGCTAAATGTTAGCCACCTCACGGTGTGCTATGAAAAGAAGCCTGCCATCTGGGAGGCTAATCTTAATATTCCTCAGGGCTCCATGGCGGGGATCGTAGGTCCTAACGGAGCAGGGAAATCCACCTTCCTCAAAGCCGTTCTTGGCATTATTCCTCCCACCTCGGGAAGCGTTTCCTTCTTTGGAGAGCCATATAAGAAAGTAAAGAAGCGGGTCGCTTATGTTCCGCAACGCGAAAGCGTAGATTGGGATTACCCCATTTCAGCAAGAGATGTAGTGCTCATGGGGCTCTATAAGAAGATCGGTCTCTGTCGCTGGGTCGGGAAACAGTATAAAAAGCAAGCGGAAGAGGCACTAGACCGTCTTGGGATGCTACCCCTCGCTTCTCGACAAATTGGAGAACTTTCTGGTGGGCAGCAACAACGCGTCTTCCTCGCTCGCGCCATCGTGCAAGACGCAGACCTTTACGTCATGGATGAGCCTTTTGCGGGAATAGATGCCACTACTGAAAAAGTCATCTTAGATCTCATGCATGACCTAAAAAAGAAAGGTGCCACCGTCCTCTGCGTGCATCATGACCTCCCCACCGTCGCCGATTACTTTGATCACCTTACCCTATTAAACCTCACCGTAGTCGCAAACGGAAAAACAGAAGAAGTCTTTACTAAAGAGCAGCTCATTAAATGCTACGGCGGAAGACTAGAGCTCCTCACTAAGCTCACGGACTCCCTTACGAAACTAGAAGCTCTCAAAAGTGCTTAAACCTTATGGATCTCGGTGAAACGCTCACGAACCTCTTTCTTCCCGCGCATAATCTGCGCGTGATTTACCTTGGAGTGGTTTCACTGGGGTTAGCGGCTGGTGTTCTGGGGTGCTTCCTCCTTTTCAGGAAACGCACTCTCCTCAGCGATACGATTGGTCACGCCACTTTACCAGGAGTGACAGGCGGCTTTCTCCTCTCCGCTCTCGCCTCTCGGCAAGAAGGGAAGAACTTCTGGATCTTACTCATCGGGGCTTTTTTCTTTGGGTGGCTCTCGGTACAAGTAGTGCAACTTCTCTTAAGACATACTAAGCTCCACCAAGATGCCGCGCTTGCCATTTCCCTAACCGGGTTCTATGCGCTCGGCATCGTTTTCCTCTCCGTGGTGCAAGCTTCTGGTCTCCCTCAATCCTCTGGTCTTGAGTATTACCTTTATGGCATGGTCGCCTCCATGGTGGAAAACGAGGCGTGGACCTTATTTGGCACCGCTCTCGTTGCCCTCTTTCTCGTCTTCCTTTTCTTAAAAGAGCTCAACGTGCTGTGCTTTGACGAAGCCTTCGTGCAGACGCAGGGGCTCCCCCATCGTTGGCTCGATGAAGGGCTTATGTTCCTCTCTCTAATCGTCGCTATTGTTGGGCTCCAAACCGTCGGACTCCTCCTCATCATGGCTCTCTTTATCATCCCTCCCTCTACGGCGAGGCTCTGGACACAATCCCTGCCTAAAACGTTGCTCATCTCAGCTCTCGTTGGTTCAATCGGTGCACTTACAGGCGCAATGGTGAGCGCCCAAATCCCACATTTACCCGCAGGCGCATCTATCATCCTATGCACAAGCCTCCTCTTTTTCGTCAGTCTTCTCATCGGCTACCGCAAAGGAATCCTCGTGAAACACCTGCGTTTTCATGAAATGGAAAAGCGCCTCACCGAAAACCAATACCTACGCGCTGTCTTTGATAGTATGGAAGCACAGCAAAAAGTACGCCTCTTCTGTGGGCTGGAGTTCTCCCGCCCTCTCGCCCTTGTGGGCTTTGATATTAATGCTGTTCTCTCTAAACGAAATTGGGGGAAGCGCAATGCCTCTCGGCTTACGGACCAGCTCTCTCGTTCAGGGCTTATTCAGAAAAAAAAGATTGGATACGCCGCCCTAACCGATAAGGGGCTAGACCGCGCGATTGAAACGGCTAAAACGCACCGTCTAACGGAAATGTATCTCCTTCAACATGCGGAAATAGCACCTAAGAACGTGCACCAATACGTGGAACGAATAGAAGAAATCACCACCCCTGAAATCGCACAAGACCTAAGAGGACTTTTCCAGAGAGAGCTAGAAAAAGCACTCATCCCGCCTGAACCACACGAAATCAAATGACTTGGTTAGAAATAGATACTTGGATCGTCCTTACCGCCAGCATGGTAGCGCTCGCTTGCGTCCTCCCTGGTTGCTTCCTCTTTCTGAGCCGTCAATCAATGATTAGTCACGGCATCGCCCACGCTGTTCTACCAGGAATCGTCATCGGGCATTTGGCGACGGGAATGGTAGAGACGCCCGCCTTATTCATAGGTGCTATTCTCGCTGGGGTTACTTGTGCCGTTTTAACGAAGTTCCTCCAGCAAATCAGTGGTGTAGAAGAAGGCGCGGCTCTGGGTATTTCCTTCACTACTCTTTTTGCAATCGGGCTTATTCTTCAAAGACTCTTCGCAGATCATGTCCACATTGAGCCCTCTCATATTCTCATGGGGAACCTAGAAACTGCCATCTTTGACTTCACGTTATCAGACCAAGCCATGCCAGAAACCTTTTGGCGCGCGGGCATCGTGCTTTTCGTTAACCTCTCCTTCATTTTACTGTTCTTTAAGGAGCTTAAACTTGCAACCTTTGACCCGAACCATGCTGACACCGTGGAGGCACATCCAAAGGTCATGTATTATGCCCTAATGACGATAAGTGCCCTCACCTGCGTGATCGCCTTTGAAGCCGTAGGGAGTATCTTAGTTGTCGCCATGATGATCCTTCCTCCAGCAGTCGCCTCATTTTTCACCAAGAACCTAAAAACCTTCATCGCCCTCTCCGTCCTTATCGCCCTTCTCGGTTGCGCCCTCGGACATATTTGCAGTATAGGTGTGTTCGGAAAGTTATCAGGCGTTCTCTTCCAACTAGAAGACATCGGTTCCACAAATACGGCAGGAGGTATCACCCTTGTGCTTTGCCTGTTTTTGGGAATTGGAATTCTTTGTCGAAAAGTGTTATTTATAGGGAGTGGTTCGCAAAAGCTCTCTAACGATACGGCGAGTCCCAAAACCCAGTAAATATGAGCTCTGTTTCATCTAAGCCCAACACCTTGTCCATTATCGCGCAAGTGTTCCTCGTCGTTGCGATCGGGCTTTCAGGATACCTCACCTTCCAAGCACTCACCTCTTCTCCAGTCCTAGGCTGTGGTGCGAAAGGGGGATGTAATCAGGTTCTTAGTTCTCAATGGTCGCACCTCTTCACTATTCCCATCTCCATCTTTGGGCTCTTCATTTATACCACGCTCTTAATCAATATTCAGCTCTCCTCTTTTAAGAACGGAAAAGGGGCATTCTTCGCTGTCACGCTTTCGCTATGCATTCTTTTTAGTGCCTTTTGGTTCATCGCTCTACAAGCCTTTACCATTCACTCCTACTGCCTCTTTTGTTGCCTCACTCACCTTTCCGCCTCACTCGCTGCCATCCTCACTCTCTTCATCACCTTTCGCCACCGAAGAGAACAATCTTCCTTTTTCAGCGCTGCCATTGCCGCATTAGCTCTTATCGGCATAACTGTTGCGGCACAAACCTTTGGTCCACAAAAGGAATCGAGTGAAGCCCTTTCACTCGATAATACTGATAAAGCGGTGCTCATCGCGCCATATAGAGCCCACTCTTCTGCACCGCTAAAACTCTCCTACACAGGGGGCTCACATTATATGCCTGATGGTGCGCTACAAGAAATCACCCTCGGAAACCAAGTCTCAGGTAAAGAACCTGTTTTCCTTGCCTACCTCTTCGATTGGACGTGTGACCACTGCCGCGTATTGCACAATCGCCTGCATGAGCTCTCCAAAGAAGAAACGCCCCTAGGCTTGGAAGACTATTACATCATTTCACTCCTTCCTGGGGCCTATGATTCTGAGGGAAAAACACTCCACCGCATCATGCTCGCTGCACAACAAAATGACCTTGCTACCTATACAGCCTTAGAATCAGGTCTGCATGATGGCTCGCTCATGCCTGACTATAATGTGTTAAATACTGAAGCTTCTTCTCTTCTTGGAGCTGAGGAATGGGCGAGAATGCTCAAAAAAGACCCTCATCAAATAACACAAGCTCTCGATATAGCCGTAGCGCAAGCGGCTTATAATAGTGATAAGCTAGGTGCCTCTGTCTTCCCTCAGCTTCTTTCCATCCATAGCCTCATCTCAGGAGTGCCCTCTAATAAAGCACTCAAAGCGTTCCTCATCAATGCCGCTAAAGAACAAAAAAGCTACTTAGAGAATCTACAGAAAAAAGAGAGCCTCCCCATTCTATTCAGCAAGGAGAATCCCGCCTCAGACAAGACAAAGGCCTTCCAAGCATCAGAAACGAAAAGAAACAATGCAAAGATCGAGTTTGACTCTCGGAAGGTGATAACCGCGCCCATACAAGCAGGCGAAACCGCCACCGGAACCTTTCACTTTAAAAATACGGGCACAGAACAACTAGAGATCTATAAAATCAATACAGGATGTGGCTGCACAACGGCGCAAAACTGGAAACAAACAATCGCACCAGGTGAAAAAGGGACATTTACGGTTCAATACAATAGTAAGGGAAAGATGCCTTACGGACCACATAACAGAACGATTTGGGTGAACTCCAGCGCGAGTAACTTTGAGAACCCTAGCTTTGGAAATAAAATCCAACTATCTGTTCCCATTGTTGATGAATATGGAAATGAAGTTACCATAGAAAACCTATACCAATAATGACGTTTAAAATCATTGTCGCGGGGAAAGCCTCTCATGCCTATGCCCAGAAAGGTATCGAAGAATACCTCAAACGGCTCAAGCGTTATGGAAAATTCGAGATTTATTACGTTAAAGCGGGCGAATCCATAGCAGTCTCAAAGCGCTTACAAAAGGTAGCGGAAAACTCCTTAATTGTGGCATTAGATGAACGAGGAGAAGATTTCTCCTCTTATGAGTTCGCAGGCTTACTCCAAGGCTGGACAGACGATCCTTCCGTCAAGTCGGTCTCTTTTCTCATAGGTGCTGCCGATGGACATACCGAAGAGCTGAGAAAAAAGTCTACTAAAGTGTTAAGACTCTCAAAGATGACGATGATGCATGAACTCGCCTTAGTCGTTTTCCTAGAGCAGCTCTACCGCGGGTGCACGATCAATAAGGGCGAGCCCTATCATCGCTAGGCAATCTTAGAAATGAACGATTAAGTATTACAGGCTTATTAGCCAAAAAAAATGAGACTTATTCCAATGTGGAGGGCATAGAGCTATGCCATTAAGATTACCTAACCTTTTTTTCAGTATACTTAAAAATTATATAAATTATGTAACCTACTATCGCTATCAGACCTGACGGTACAGTGAAAAGTGATGGTATCCACCCGAACAAAATTATTAAATCTATATAAGCTCCAATATCCTGCCCACATACAAAGCAAGACGTGACATCAGCTCCGCCTAACTCACATCCACATATATTTGCGATCCCGAAAGCTAAAGTCGCACATATTAATGGAAAAAATGTATATGAAATTATGACTCCTAAGATGAGGATGTCAAATTTCCAGCCTTTAGAGCTTCTTCGTTGAATTAGTTTTTTCATATACTCTTATATTACTTTTATTTTTAAATAATTAAAATCGATTTTCATTATTAAAAAATCGATTTTATCAATTTTTACTCCAGTATATGTAATGGACTCATTGCTTAGGAAGCTTTCTCTCCTGTGCTTAAAAGCTTAAATCCAACTTCATCCTCAAGCTTATTTTTAAACTTAGAAAGATACCTTTAAAAGTTAGGCTCACTCGGTAAAAGATAATACAGTAGTTAGAAACTATACTTGCTGACAGCCCGCTGTAAGAATTTTCACAACCTCCGAAACACTTAAATAGTGAAAAGTGGTGGAAGATGACGGGCTTGAACCGCCGATTCAATCTTAATCCCTTATTCCATATAAAACCTAGGGTTTACCTCAATCCCACTATCATCCCACTACTAAATTGACACAATAGACAATCCCACTATCATCCCACTATGGCAACAGTATTTAAGAGAGATAGAAGCCCTTTCTTTTTCGCCTCGTTTTGGGTGAAGGATGAAAAAGGGAAGCCGAAGCAGATTAAGCGTAGCACTAGAGAGAGAACTCACAAGGAAGCCATGAAGAAAGCGCATGAGATTGAAAAACAATTCAACAACTCTATCGGTGCAGAAGATGAGCAGAGCAAAAAGATACTCGCTAAAATGCAAGAGGCAACAGACCTCGCCCTTTCTGGTAAGCTGAATAAGGATATAGCCCAGAGGCTCTTATCCGACATTTTAGAAGCATCCACAGGAGAAACTGTAAAAGCATACACCATAGAGGAATGGGCTGAAATATGGCTAAAGGGTAAGGAAGGAAATGAGATAAGTTCTTATAAGACGTATAAAGGGCATTTAAAATGCTTCTTAGACTATCTAGGGGAACGCACCAGCGACAATCTCCACACCATCACCAGAGCCGACATATTAGGCTTTCAGGAGGAAATGAAAGAGGAATTAGGTAATGCAGGAAAGACCGCAAACTATAAAGTTAAGACTGTAAGATCGCTACTCAGGCAAGCCGTTCATGATAGGCTTATTACATTTAATCCTGCAGACGGCGTGAAAGCTCTTTCAACAGAGGATAGTAAGAACCGCATTCCATTCACTAGATCAGAAGCTAGAAATCTAATCAATAACGCCACCGCTCATAACTGGGGGAATATCCCAGCTATTGAATGGCAAGGAGTAATACTTATTGGAGCATATACAGGATTAAGACTCTCAGACATTGCCAATATGAGGTGGCACAATGTTCACCTTGATAAAGGAGAAATACAAATCACACCCTCTAAGACCAAGAAGCCTATGACGTTGGAGATTCATAAAGAACTCGATGATTACCTCTTAGGTCTTCCATCCAATGATAAACCGAACACACCTCTTTTCCCTTCCCTTTGCAGTAAGAGATCAGGCGGAAATGATGGGTTATCTTACCGATTTGGTTTATATATGGATGAGCTTGGAATAGATCGCCGACCGCTCATAATGGTAGATAGAGGCAAGGAGCTTGTAGAAGTGGAGCAGATAAAATCCTTCCACAGTTTCAGACACACTCTTAATTCCACACTCGCCAATAATAATGTAAACCAAGAAATCCGAATGGGTATCACAGGGCATTCAGACGAGCGAGTGAATAACATATACACCCACCATGATAAGCAGGTGCGGAGAGAGGCAATTAACTTAGTAGAGTATTAAGTTATGAGTGAAGAAACTAATTATAAATTTGGCGAACACTTCACAGGTGAATATAGCCACCTTAGCTCTAAAACTTACAGTGGCGAAAGCCATTACCCATACAGAGAGAGGCTTTCAGCTTTAGATCAGAAAAAAATACTTAAAGTTTCTACTAGAGTATGGAGAGAAGGAATGACCGCAAAAGACGCAACACAGGTAGCTATCGACCTAATGAATGAGGCAAGCAAAGCGAAAGGAGAGTTTGAAAAAGAAGTTAAGACGACACCAAGAGAAATGCTTTACGAAGAACAACCCGAAAGAGCGGGACTAATTAGAAATGGAAAACTTAAAGAATGGGATAGAAAAAAAGAGGCTATTACATTAGACGAATATTTGATTCTTATTCTACCTAAAAACAAAGCCTGTGACCGTCTAAAGCGTTACAAAGAATGGTTGAAGAAAAATAAGGATCGGGCGAACCTATGTAGAGATTACCTACCCGAAGAAGAAAAAGACCACAGCTCCAGCTCGTTCGCTTTGATAATGGAAAGTCCTAAAACCTCAAGCACTGAAGATACCGAAGAGTTTATAGAATCACTTGATGAGTCTTTGCAATATATAGCCCGTCAAGAATACCACAAAGAACTAGGTATCCCCCCAGACCTAATTTGGAATAACTTTGAGTCTCTTACTAGCGAACAGCAAGATGAACTAATTCTCGGAAAACTTAGTCGTATGCGTGAACTTGGCATTAACCGTGGACTGTATGAGACGGAAGCTTATTATGTAGCCCTTTGGCATGAATATGATAGCCAAAAGCGACTTAAAGAAGCTCGTTCAAAAGGAGGGAAAGCCAAAGCTAAGAAAAAATAAAAAAAAGTATTTGGAGTGCTTTCAGAAACAAGCAAATAGGTTTCAGCAACCTCTTAGTTAGTTTTAGCACACTTAACGTAAGTTTCAGTTATCATTTAACTAAATTAAGCAAAGGAATAGGGCTATTAAGCACTAACGCTTAATGGATTTACTAAATTGTCAGCATGATATAAAATAAGCATGACTGACACAAAAGCCAGCTATACAGTAAAACCAGAATGGATAAAGCCAAAAGAAGTTCCACGCTACTTTGGAATATCTCGCCCTGCAGTTTACAACCTCATGAATAATGGGAAAATTAAATCCATTTCGTTACGTGAGAGAGGTAAGGCAAGCGGATCAAGACTCATAAGCTATGATTCGCTGAAAGACTACTTTGATAAACTCTCAGCAGAGCAAAACCC